>NZ_WAAS01000115.1:0-19820 GCF_008806585.1 Micromonospora sp. AMSO12t | reverse complement strand
ATCGGGGAGCGTCACTGCGGCCGGGAGGCCGAGCCCATCCTAGGAGGAACCGGCGGGCGGGTGAAGATCAGCCGAGGACGCGATGGCCGGCACGCTCCAGCGCGGCGGTCGCCTCGCGGAGCCGCACGGCGGGAACCAGCAGGTAGTCGGTGTCGTAGGTGGAGAAGGCGACCACGCTGACCCGGGCTGCGGCGAGAGGGTCCACCAGCGCGGCGAGGGTGCCGCTGACCGCCAGGTCGAGCGGTTCGGCGACCCGCAGGCAGCGCCAGGCGGTCTCGCCGACGGCCTGCTCGGGCGCCCGGTCGGCGGGGCAGATCAGCGAAATCCCGTCGGCCGTCCAGCTCACCGTGACGACGTCGCCGTTGCTCAACCCGCCCGACAACTCGGGCGGCAGGGCGGAGCCGGCGGCCAGGCGGCACACGGCGTACTTCCCCGGCAGCAGAGCGATATCGAGCATGAGGGCACCTTACGGCCTCGGTGCGGGCCCGCCCCAGATTCGCCGCGTGCGGCGAACGCCACATCCCGCCGCTGGTCAGACCGGGGAGAAGAACGTGAGCGAACCGGCGACCGTCCCGCTGGTGAACACCGGGGTGGAGATCGCGTCGACGGTCGAGTCCGGCGAGTCGGTCGACGCGGCCTGGACCCGGAGCAGCCCTCGGGCCAGGCGCCCGGAGGAGAGCGCCAGCAGCGGCGGGATCTTGTCGATCTCGGGCTCGGTCAGCTCGCAGCGGTTGGCGGTGAAGTCGAGCAGCCGTAGCCCGCCGTCGAGCAGCGGCAGCCCGGTCACGTCCTCCGGGTCGCCCAGGAAGAGCAGCTCGCAGCCGGCGACGGAGACGGCGACGACCCTCGTCCCGGCGTCGATGAGCAGGCACGGCTCGTCGGCGTGGGAGACGGTCGACGACCACCGACCGAGGTTGTCGAACTCCTGCCCTGTCGGTGTTCCTGCCGCCGGCACGAACACGTCAGAGAGCGAGAGTTCGACGTGGGCCACCGCGCCTCCTATGTACACCGACGGTCCGTCCACGCTAGCCGGTCGTCGCGGGTGACGCCGACCGCGCGTGGTCGCCGGGCCGCCGGTGGGTGAGGGATGCCCTGACCAGACGGCCGGCGACGGCGCGACCGACGGGTGCCGACCGGCACCCGGGTGCGTGGCGTCGCCGGTGACGTTACCGTCGGTTGGCCGGCTTGTCAGCGGCCGTTCGGCCGCCCTCGTACCACCGGTAGTCCGCGGCCGGCCGGTACGCGCCGTTCACCCAGGTCTCCGGGTGCTGCGCGACCCGCGAGAGCTTCTCGGCCGTGGCCGGACTGATCCGGCTGCCCCCGGCGATGAGCAGGCGGTCCAGCTCGCGGTGGGTGGCCATGAGGCAGTCCTTCGGCAGGCCGTAGACGCTGATGACGCCGGAGCCGACGAAGGTCAGCACCGGCGTCACCGGGATCGGCAGTCCCACGGCGTCGGAGAGGGCCTTGCTGGCCCGCTTGGCGTCGCGGCGGGCCTCGGCCACGTAGGGCGGGCGCTTGCCGTTGATCTGGACCACGTCGCCGGCCACCAGCACCCGGGCCCGGCCGTGGTCGGCGATGGTGACCGCGAAGAGCCCGCTCGGCCCGATGGCGAGGAAGCCGGCGCGTTCGTCGCGCTCGTGGTCGAGCAGGAGATCGGCGGCGTCCGTGCGGGGCCACTCGATGACGTGCCACGCGGGCCCGAGATGGTCGAGCCGGCCGAGCGCCCGTGCCCCGGCCGCCTCCAGCCGCCGGGCGCCCCGCTCCGCCCTGCGGCGGCGGGCCCACTCCAACGGGGACGGACGGACGGGTGCGAGCACCCCCGGGGACTCCACGCGGGGGTGTGGCACCGCCGCGGGCGGCAGTGCCCGGGCGGACGGTACGGCTTGACGAGCGGGAAAGACAGTCATCGCGACCTCCGGCAAAAGGTCCCTCGAAGTTATGTCCTCACTACCCTACGTTGCCAGTCCCCTGTGTCGGCAAGTTGGAACGCCGGAGTGAGTGTGGATGAATGCCATATTCATCCACCCCTGTTTTATCGGATGCCGCCAAACCCTGCCCTACGCTGCGAGGGTGACCCACTACGTGGACAGCGAAGTCGGTCGGCTCGGGACGGTGCTGCTGCACCGCCCCGGTCCTGAGTTGGCCCGGCTCACCCCCCGGAACAACGACTCGCTCCTCTTCGACGCCATCCCATGGGTCGGACGGGCCCAGGAGGAGCACGACGCCTTCGCCGCCGCCCTGCGCGAGCGCGGCGTCGAGGTGCTCTACCTTGCCACCCTCCTCGCCGAGACGCTCGCCGTCGCCGACGCGCGGGCCGAGCTCACCGGGGAGGTGCTCCGTTCGCCCAGGCTCGGCGACTCGCTGCGCGCCCGGGTCGCCGACCACCTCGCGTACCTCGATCCCGTCGCGCTCGCCGACGTGCTCATCGCCGGGCTGGCCCACGAGGAGCTCCGGGTCAGCCGGGAGCGCCCGGGCGGCCTCGTCTACACCCTGATGGACCGGCACGACTTCGTCATCGACCCGCTGCCCAACCTGCTGTTCACCCGGGACTCCTCGTTCTGGGTCGGCGACCGGGTCGGGGTGACCAGCCTGGCGATGCCGGCGCGGCGACGGGAGACCACGCTGACCGACGCCATCTACCGGCACCATCCGCGCTTCGCCGGCACCGAGCTCGTCTACCAGCCCGGCCTGGAGCACCTGGAGGGCGGCGACGTGCTGCTGCTCGCGCCGGGGGTGCTGGCCGTGGGGGTGGGCGAGCGGACCACGCCCGCCGGCGCGGAACGCCTCGCCCGGCAGGTCTTCGCCGCCGGGCTCGCGCACACCATCCTCGTCGTCCCGATCGCCCAGGAACGGGCGACCATGCACCTCGACACCGTCTGCACGATGGTGGACGTCGACGCCGTGCTGATGTACCCGAACATCGCCCACACGCTGTCGGCGTACACGGTGATCGCCGGGGCGGACGGTGAGGACCCGCGGGTGGACGGCCCGGCGCCGTTCCTGCGGGCCGCCGCCGACGCGATGGACCTGCCCCAGCTCCGGGTCATCGACACCGGCCTGGACCCGGTGACCGCGGAACGCGAGCAGTGGGACGACGGCAACAACACCCTGGCCATCGCGCCCCGGCTCTGCGTGGGCTACGAGCGCAACACGGAGACCAACGCGCAGCTGGAGCGGGCCGGCATCGAGGTGATTCCGATCGCCAGCTCAGAGCTGGGCTCGGGCCGGGGCGGACCACGCTGCATGTCCTGCCCGCTGGTCCGCGAGCCGCTGGGCGCACCGGGGGAAGGAAGGGCCCCTTCCTGACGTGTCCGGTCCAGGAGGTCCCATTCTCACATCGCAGCCGCCGCGCGAGGCGGCTGCGATGTGAGGGCGGAGGGTGAGCGGGGCGTCCGGCTCAGCGCAGGGTGAGTTGGCGGCCGAGCAGGCCGTGGCGGGCCCGCCGGCCGGCGGCGTCCAGGGGGGTGGGCTCGGCGAGCGCCTCCGCGTAGCGCTTGGCGAAGTCGGCGACCGGCTGCTCCCAGTCGGCGGCCGGGACGTCCTCCGGCAGGTCCCAGACGGGCACCAGCCGGCCGTGGGCCCGGAACATGCCCGCGAAGCGGGTGTTCTCGCCGAGCACCAGCGTGCCGGCGACGCTCAGCCGGGACAGCGCGTCCAGCGCGGCGTCCTCGTCGTCGGGCAGCACCCAGCGCACGTGGGCCTTCTCCGGCACCTGGCACCAGTACGCGGCCCGGGCGGCGGCGAGCCGTACGGTGGGGTAGATCGCGGCGTTCGCCCGCTCCAGGGACGCCTGCACGTTCGGGTCGTCGCCGGCCCCCGGGTCGAGCCAGAACTCGAACCCGTCGTGCATGCCGACCTCCAGCGGGCCGTCGGCGAGGACGTCCTGCAACCGGGGGCCGGGGCCGGGCAGCGGCGGCACGGGCACCGGGCGGCCCGGCTCGGCCCGCAGCGCGCAGAGCAGCGCCTCGGCCAGGTCCCGGGAGACGTCGCCCGACTGGAGGTGACGCTGGAGCCCGATGAGGACCCGCCCGTCCGGCTTGGTCATGGCCGGGGTGGCCATCGGCAGCACGGTGGCCAGGGTGACCTCCCGGTCGCCGAACTCCTCGACCAGGGCGGGGGCCAGCCGCAGCGGCGCGGAGGCGGCCGGCACCAGTTCCCGCAGGGCGATCCACTCCGGCTCGTCGGTCAGCCCCTCGAACGGTCGGGGCACGAAGATGTCCCGTACCTTCTCCCGCTTGGGGGTGGCTTCGGCGGCCCGCTGGCTCTTTCGACGCTTGCTCACGGCGAGACAGCCTAGAGGCCCCGGCGGCCCGGCGGGGCGGGACCCGCCCTCGCGGTCGGTCAGCCGGCCACGGCAAGGTCCGACCGGGTGACGTCGGCAGGGTCGAACTCGGCCCACACGCTCTGGCCCAGGCCGTCCCGCTCGACGCCCCAGCGGTCGGCCAGCCCCGAGATGATGTGCAGCCCCCGGCCGTCGACGGCGTCGGTGTCGGCGATCCGCATCGTGGGGCCCGCGGCGGCGCCGCCGTCGGTCACCCGGAGCTGCACCTGCTGGCCGCCGGACGAGTCGCGCAGCCGCCAGGCCACCCGGACCACTCCGCCGGGCAGCGGGTCGGCGTGCCGGACCGCGTTGCCGACCAGTTCGGCGAGGACCGCGACGAGGTCGGCCAGGAGCGGCGGGGGTACGACGTCGGCCAGCTCCTCGGCGAGGCGTCGCCGCGCCACCCGCGCCCCAGCGGCGTGGTGGGGGACCACCACGCACCATGCCCGATCGGCAGCTCCCGTCGACACCTTCGTCCCTTTCACGCCCCCGTTGCCCGTCGCCGGTCACCCGCGGGGCAGCCGCACCTCTGCGACCGTACCGCCACCGGCCCTCGGCCGTAGGGATACCCATCCATTCTGCTGTTCAACGATCCGACGGACGAGATAGAGGCCGAGTCCGGCCCCGGCGTAGCGGCGGCGGTCGCCCGACTCGCCCTGCCAGAACCGGTCGAAGGCCCGCTCCACGTGCTCCGGCCGGATGCCGATGCCCTGGTCGCGTACCTGGAAGGAGACCGTCGACCCGTCCGCGTCGGCGGTGATCTCGATGAGCGAGCCGGGCGGGGAGTACTTGCCGGCGTTCGTGCACAGCTCCGTGAGCACGGTGGCGAGGCTCAGCCGGTGGCCGAGCGCCTTGGGCAGGTCCGCGGGGAGGCGGAGGACGAGCCGTTGCCGCAGCTCCGCCGGGAGGTCGACCGCCGCCGCGCGCAGCGCGTCACCGAGGTCGTACGGGGCGGGAGGCTGGTCGCCCGGCCCCGCCTCGGCGGCGGAGGAGAGCAGCCGGTCCACCAGCCGGGCCAGCTCGTTGGCGCGTTGCCCGATCACGCGGGCGGCCTGCCGCCGGTCGGTCTCGGTGAGCGACTCCCAGTGGTCGGTGAGCGTGTCCGCATAGCCCTTGATCACGGTCACCGGCGTACGCAGCTCGTGGCTGGTCACCGCCACGAAGAGATCACGGTCGTGGTCGCGGCGCTGCTGGTCGGTGATGTCCCGGAAGGTGACCACCCGCAGGGTGCCGGGGCCGGGCAGCTCCCCGGAGGTGATCGTGAGCCAGCGGCCGTCCGGCATCCGGTGGTCACGCACCTGCCCGGACGGGGGCAGCGGGAAGGGCAACGGCTGGTTGAGCGCCTGGGCCACGGAACGGCCGGTGACCCGGGCGGCGGCCGGATTCCAGAGCCGGACGTGGTTGTCCCGGTCGACCACGGCCAGGCCGTCCGCCAGCGCCGCCACCACCGGCCCGTCGCCGTGCACGGGCAGCCCGGTCTGGTCGCCGTACATGTGGGCGATGCAGGAGGCCAGGTAGCCCGCGACGGCGTGCTGCTCGGCGTCGGGCGGGTCGTCGCCGTCGGGGTAGAGCACGTGCAGGCTGCCGACCGTCAGCCCGCCGATCTCCGCGCGGGAGACCACCATCCGGAGCAGGCCCCGTTCGGCGAGTTCGGCGCAGAGCCTGCCGGTCAGCTCGTCCGTGCGGACCTGGCGCACCCGCGCGCCGGAGAGCAGGCAGACGGTGGCTGGGTCGTCGGCCGGCACGGGGTGGCCGACGGCCCACTCGGCGGCGCCGGTCGCGGCGATCACCCGGCCGCCGGTCGGCGCGAACTCGACGAACGCCGTGCCCGCCGCGCCGAGCGCCGACCGGGCCACGCGGAGCAGGTGGGTGAGCACCGGAAGGCCGGTGCCGCCCGAGTTGATCATTTCGATCACCGTGGTGTGGCCGGCGATGAGAGCGGAGAGGTCGGTGCGCTCCGGCATCCTCCGAGTGTGCCCCGCCGGCCAGTCCGGGGACACCCCTGCCCGACCGGGCCTCCGCGCGCTGCCACCCCGGTCAGCGGCCCAGGCTGGCCAGCGTGTGCGCCGGCCGGTCGGTGATGATGCCGTCCACCCCGGCGGCCAGGACGAGGTCCAGGTCCGCCGGCTCGTTCACGGTCCACACGAAGACCTGGTTGCCCGCCGCCCGTAGGGCGGGCACCAACTGCGGGCGGGCACGCACCAGGGCGACGCCGGGGCCGGCGATCCGGATGCCGAACGGCAGCCGCCCCAGCCGCACCCAGCGCGGCAGCACATCCAGCAGCAGCACCGTGGGCAGCGCGGGGGCCAGCCCCCGGACCCGGCGTACGGCCAGCGGCGAGAACGACATGACGGTGACCCGTACCGGATCGTCCGGTTTCGGCTCGGCCAGGCCGTATCTCCGCAGCATCGCGACGAGCCGGCGCTCGACGTTTCCGCCGTGGCGGGAGGGGTGCTTGGTCTCCACCAGTAGCCGCACCGGCCTGCCCGCGGCCAGCACCGCGTCCAGCAGCCGCTCCAGGGTCAGCAGCCGCGTGTGCGACTCGTCGAGCACCTCGTCGCCGTCGGCGGGCGCGCAGCCGGGGTGCCAGGAGCCGAAGTCCAGCGCCTCCAGCTCCGCGAGGGTACGGGCGCTGACCAGTCCCTGGCCGTTGCTGGTGCGGTCGAGCCGGCGGTCGTGCACGCAGACCAGGTGGCCGTCCCGGGTCAGCCGGACGTCGCACTCCAGCCCGTCCGCGCCCTCGTCGAGGGCCCGCAGGTAGGCCGCGAGGGTGTGCTCGGGCAGGTCGTGGGAGGAACCGCGGTGCGCGAAGACGAGAGGGGCGTCCATCCCGATCGTCCTAGAGGACCCGGCCCGGCTGCCCGTCCTCGCGGACCACTCCTCGCCCGGCGGCGGCCCACTCGCCCATCCCGCCCTCGACGTTGCGCACCTGGTCCCACCCGTTGCGCATCAGGTAGGCGACGACCTGCGCGGAGCGCCCGCCGGAGCGGCAGATGACGGCGACGTCGCAATCGGTCGGCACCTCGGCGATCCGGGCCGGCAGCTCCATCATCGGCAGGTGGTGTGCGCCGGGAGCGTGGCCGGCGTTCCACTCGTCGTCCTCCCGGACGTCGAGCAGGTACGCGTCGTCGGCGATCTCGGTCACGGTCACGGTGGGAACCTGGGATCCGAACACGGGCCAAGCCTAGATCCTCGCCCGGGCGGCCGGCGGCGGGCCGCCCCCGGGCGTCACAGCCGGGTGACCCACCGCGGGTTGGCGCGCGCCCAGTCCGGCACGCGGGTGCCGCGTACCGCCTCGAAGAGGCCGTTCCCGCCGTTGTCGAGCACCACGTACGACACCTGGTCGATGGTCTGGGGGTGGGAGGGGACCTGCACGCCGCGCAGCGCGTCCGCCGGCAGGTCGCGCAGCGCGAGGACCAGGTCCTCCAGCCGTACGCCGTTGGTGTCCACGGTCAACGAGCCGCCCACGGCGCGGATCACCTGGTCCAGCTTGACCGGGTTGGTCCGCAGCGACGTCTCGCTCGTGCGCTCCAGCACCGCCCGGAGCAGTTGCTGCTGGTGGGTCTGCCGGTCGTAGTCGCCCCCCGGCAGGTCGTAGCGCTGGCGGACGTAGTCCAGCGCCTGGCCGCCGTCCATCTGCTGGCAGCCGGGCGCGAAGACGCGGTCGGTGTGGATCGAGCGGACCTCGGTGTCCACGCACATGCGTACGCCGCCGAGCAGGTCGATGACCTTGCGGAAGCCGGAGAAGTCGATCAGGGCCGCGCCGTCGAAGCGGATGCCGGTCAACCGGGACAGGGTGGCCGAGAGCAGGCGGGTGCCCGGCTGGCCGCCGCCGCCGTGCTCGTACGCCGCATTGATCTTGTCCTGGCCGCCGCCGTAGCCGTTGCCGGCGGGGATGGCCACGAGCAGGTCCCGGGGGACGGAGACCAGGTACGCCTCGCGCCCGCCGGCGGGGACGTGCACGATGAGGATGGTGTCCGAGCGTCGGTCCGCCGCGCTGCCGCTCTGCCAGCGGTCGGTTCCCACCAGCAGGTAGTTCAGCGGCCCGTCGGGGTCGGTGCGCTTCTGGCGGGCGGTGGGGTCGAGCAGTTGCTCCCGGACGACGCTGCCCTCGTACCGGTCGCTCAGCACCTCCAGGCCCACCACGGCGAGCCCGGCCAGCAGCACCAGGGCCAGGCCCAGGCCGAGCAGCAGCCGGGGCCAGCGGACGCGGGGCGGCCGGGCGGGCCGGGCGTCGGCCCCGACCCGGCCCCGACCGTCGCCCGTCGATCTGGACGTGACGCCTCCCCGCGACCCGTACGTGAATGCTTCTCACGTCAGGCTAGGGGTCGGCCCCGGCCGTCCGGGCCGATTCGCCGACATCGCCCGGCGAACCGACCCGGACGGCGTCACTCGCGGTTCGAGACCACCTCGGGGTTGGCGAAGACGAACTCGGCCAGCTTGTCCTGCTTCGCCGCGCGGAACATGTCCAGCGTCTGCTCGCTGAGCGTCTCGCGGGTGCCGTCGCTGTGGAAGGTGCCGCCGTTGGTCTTCAGCATCACCAGGTCGTTGCCGGTCACCCCGCGCATGGTGAAGACGAAGTCGGCGACCGGCACGCCGCCGGTGTCGAGGATGAACGCCTTGCCGGCCGCGTCCATCAGCTTGTTCAGCTTGATCGGATTGGTCAGCGTCCCGTCCTCGGTGGCCTTCTTCGCCATCGCCTTGATCAGCTGCTGCTGGTTCTGCTGCCGGTCGTAGTCGCCGTTCTTGAGGCTCTTGCGCTGCCGGGAGTAGTCCAGCGCCGCCCAGCCCTCCATCTCGCGGCAGCCCTTCTTGTGTAACACGGGCGTCCGCTGCTTGCCGGTCTTCTTCGCGTCGGCGTTCCACATCGGCTTGCCGTCCACGTACGACATGTGGATCGACTCGACCTCCTGCTTGACGCAGATGCGGACCGTGCCGAGGGCGTCGATGACGTTCTTGAATCCGCCGAAGTTGATGATCGCCGCGCCGTCGAAGCTGATCCCGGTCATCTTCTTGATCGTCTGCGCCATCAGCTGGGCGCCGCCCTCCCAGCCGCCGCCGTTGCCGGCGCCCGCCTGGAACGCCGCGTTGATCTTGTCGACGCCGCCCTTGTAGCCGCTCGGCTTGAAGGCCGGGATCTGGGCCTCGGTGTCCCGGGGGATCGAGATCAGGTACGCCTGGTCGTGCGTCGCCGGGATGTGCAGCACGATGATGCTGTCGGCCCGCACGTTGTCGGCGGCCCACCGCTCCCGGGCGTCCACGCCGAGCAGCAGCATGTCGATCGGGCCGTCCAGGCTGGCGCCACCCTCGGCGTCGGTCTTGCCCGCGTCGCCGAGCAGGTTGCGCTGGGCGATGTTGCCGGTGGCGCTGCTGATCAGCGCCTTGCTGCCGACGATGGCCGCACCGCTGGCGACCATCAGCACGGCGCCGAAGATCAGGGTGAGCCGGGCCCAGAGCGGATCCTTGCGGCGTGACCGCTTCTTCGCGGACCCGCCACCGGGCTTGCCGCCCTTGACGGGCGGCTTCGGGATGCTCGTGGAGGCCCGGACCGGGCCACGGGGGGACTCCAGCGCCGGAGGGCGACGGCTGGTCTGAACCGGCATGCGTGCTCCAGCTCGCGTTGTCAGGGGGGCGGGATCACTTTACGGACGCTTTCCCGTCCTGGCGAGGTCGTCCGACCGTCAAATACCGTTCGTACGGCCGTCATCCAGGAGAACTGACCGAACGGACAGATCGATACGGCTGGTCGGCGGTTGGCTCACAGGAAGCGGTCGGCCGGCCCTCCGAATCGTGATGACGTTCGTCGATCACGGGAGGGCCGGCCGGCGGAGCTGGTCAGTTTCCGGTGCCGTCCTTCTTCTTCTGGTTGGCCTCGACCCATGCCGTCATGGTGTCGGCCGACATCGCCTTGTACATGGTCAGCGCCTTCTCCTTGTCCGACACCACCACCGACTCACCGTCGATGGTCTGGCTGCCGACGTGCGGGCTGGTCACGAAGGTGAGGTTCTCGCCGCGCAGGTTGCGGAACTGGACCCCCATGTCGACAAGCGAGAAGCCCTGGTCGACGGTGACCGCGGCGGTGACCGACTTGAGGAAGTCGTTCAGCTTCTTCGGATTGGTCAGCGTGCCCGTGCTCGCCGCCTTGTCCATCAGGGCGCGGAGGAACTCCTGCTGGTGCCGCATCCGGGCGAAGTCGCCGTCCGGGAACTGCTTGCGCTGCCGGATCCAGTCCAGCGCCTCGGCGCCGTCCATGTGGTTGGTGCCCTTGGTGAACGTCCGGTACGGCTTGTGGATCGAGGTGACGGTCCGCTCGACCTTCAGGTCGACGCCGCCGAGGGCGTCGGTGACCTGCTTGAAGCCGGCGAAGTCGATCGCCATCACGTGGTCGAGCCGCACGTCGGTGAAGCACTCCACCGTCCGGACGGCCAGCGGCAGCCCGCCGAAGGCGAAGGCGGCGTTGATCTTCCCCCGCTGCCCGCTGCCGCAGTCGGCGTTGGCGCCCTCCGGGATCGGCACGTAGAGGTCACGGGGGATGGAGACCAGGTAGGCCTTCTGGTGGTCCGACGGGATGTGCATCACGATGATCGTGTCGGCCCGCCACTTGCTGGACTTGTCCACCGGGGCGTCCGGGTCCCGGGAGTCGCTGCCCACCAGCAGGATGTTCAGGGCGCCGTCCACTGCCTTGGCCGGGCGGCCCCCCGTGATCTCCGAGAACGGGTCGGTGCGGGCCAGGTCGTCGTCGAGGCCGCGGGCGTAGAACCAGGCGCCCACCCCGCCGAGCAGCGCGAGCACCAGCACGGCCACGCCGGCCACCAGGGCGATCCGGCCCCAACGGGGGCGGACGCCGCCCCGGCCGGGCCGGTCCGGTCCGGCCGGTCCGCCTGGCCCGGCCGGTCCGCCCGGACCCGCGGGACCGCCCGGGCCGCCGGCCCGTGGCTCGTCCGCTGCCGGGGACCAGCGGGCCTCGGCCGGCCGGGCGCGTCCGGCGTCCCGGCCGGGGCCGGGCACCGAGGCGCGCCCGGCGCTGCGGTGCAGATGCGGGAGTGGAACTCCGGCGGGCATGGTCGCTGACATGTAACTCAGGGTACGTACGCGTAGCCACTGTCGCCCTGTGGCGCCGCCGACGTGTGCGCCGGCGGCGGGCGTTCGCTAGACCATCCGCTCGCGGAAGTACTCGATGGTGCGGCGGAGGCCGTCCTCGGGCGCCACGGTCGGCTCGTATCCGAGCAGCTCGCGGGCGAGGGTCAGGTCCGGGCGGCGCATCTCCGGATCGTCGGCGCTGCGGGTGATGTAGGTCACCTCGGAGCTGCTCCCGGTGAGCGCCACGATCGTCTCGGCCAGCTGCCGCATGCTCATCTCGTGCTCGGTGCCGCAGTTGATCGGCCCCGTCTCGCGGGAGTCGAGGAGCAGCAGGATGCCGTGCACCAGGTCGGACACGTAGCAGATCGAACGGGTCTGGTTGCCGGTGCCGTGCACGGTGATCGGCTCGCCGCGCAGCGCCTGGGAGATGAAGGTCGGGATGGCCCGGCCGTCGTCCGGGCGCATCCGCGGGCCGTACGTGTTGAAGATCCGGACGATGGCCGTGTCGAGCCCCCGGCTCCGGTGGTAGGCCATGGTGGCCGCCTCGGAGAAGCGCTTCGCCTCGTCGTAGACGCTGCGGATGCCGATCGGGTTGACGTTGCCCCAGTACGACTCGGGCTGCGGGTGCTCCTTCGGGTCCCCGTACGCCTCGGAGGTGGAGGCCATCAGGAAGCGGGCGCCGTCGGCGACCGCGCGCTCCAGCAGGTGCAGGGTGGCCACCGAGCCGACGCGGAGGATCTCCACCGGCAGCTTCTCGAAGTCGGTCGGGCTCGCCGGCGAGGCCATGTGCAGGATGGCGTCGAACCGCTCGGCCATCGCCGGGTGGTGGGTCGGCAGGCCGTCGGAGATGTCGGCCTCGACCAGGGTGAAGTTCGGCTCGTCCAGCAGGTGGGCGACGTTCTCCTTCGACCCGGTGATGAAGTTGTCGAGCGCGACCACGGTGCAGCCGCGAGCGATCAGGGAGTCCACCAGGTGCGACGGTACGAAGCCGGCGCCGCCCGTGACGAGGATGCGGTGACCGGGTCCGAAGCGGGCAACAGCGTTCATGCCGGTCAGCCTACCCACTGTCCCGAGTCGCCCTGACGCAAGGAAGGGTCCCTCGTCGCCCGGCGACGACGAGGGACCCTGCCCCGCATCTGTGGGAGGCCCGTCAGTGGGCGCCGGCGCCGGTGACGGAACGCACCTCCAGCTCCGCGTACTTCTCCTCGTCGTGCTCCTTGGAGATCACGGTGCCGATCCACCCGCACAGGAAACCGAACGGGATGGACAGGATGCCCGGGTTGGACAGCGGGAACCACTGCCAGTCGTGCTCGGGGAACATCGAGGTGGGCGCGCCGGAGACCACCGGCGAGAAGAACACCAGCAGGACGGCGGAGAGCAGGCCGCCGTAGATGGCCCACACCGCGCCCGAGGTGTTGAACCGCCGCCAGAACAGGCTGTAGAGGATCGCCGGCAGGTTGCCGGAGGCGGCCACCGCGAACGCCAACGCCACCAGGAAGGCCACGTTCAGGTTTTGCGCGTAGATCGACAGCACGATCGAGATCGCGCCGATCACCAGGGCGGAGACCCGGGCGACCCTGACCTCCTGCCGCTCGGACGCCTTACCGTCCTTGATCACGTTGGCGTAGAAGTCGTGCGCGAGGCTGGACGAGGAGGCCAGGGTCAGGCCGGCCACCACGGCCAGGATCGTGGCGAAGGCGACCGCCGCGATGACCGCGAGCAGGGTCGCCCCGCCGAGATCGCCGCCGAAGAATTCGATGCCGAGCGCCTCGGCGAGCTGCGGCGCGGCCGTGTTGCCGGCCTTGTCCTGCGCGGTGATCGCCTCGCTGCCGACCAGCGCCGCCGCGCCGAAGCCGAGGGCCAGGGTGAGCAGGTAGAAGGTGCCGATGATGCCGATCGCCCAGAGCACGCTCTTGCGGGCCGTCTTCGCCGTCGGCACGGTGTAGAAGCGGATCAGGATGTGCGGCAGGCCGGCGGTGCCGAGCACCAGCGCGATGCCGAGCGACAGCAGGTCCATCTTGTTGTAGAAGGTCTGCGTCGCGTCGCCGGCCACCTCGACCCCGTAGCGCAACCCCGGTCCGAGGAGCGCGTCGCCCTTGCCGGAGGAGGCCGCGGCGGCACCGAGCAGCTCCGACAGGTTGAAGTTGTACTTCGCCAGCACCAGCACCGTCATGATCGTCGCGCCGCCCATCAGCAGGAACGCCTTGACGATCTGCACGTAGGTGGTGCCCTTCATGCCGCCCACCGTGACGTAGACGATCATGAGCGCGCCGACCATGATGATGGTGGCGACCTTGGCGGTGTCGGCGTCCATGCCGAGGAACGTCGTACCCGGTTTGATGCCGAGCAGCAGGGCGACCAGCGCGCCCGCGCCGACCATCTGCGCCAGCAGGTAGAAGATCGACACCGTGATGGTGGAGACGGCCGCGGCGGTCCGCACCGGGCGCTGGCGCATCCGGAAGGCCAGCACGTCGGCCATCGTGTACCGGCCGGAGTTGCGCAGCAGCTCCGCGACCAGCAGCAGCGCCACCAGCCAGGCGACCAGGAAGCCGATGGAATAGAGGAAGCCGTCGTAGCCGTAGAGGGCGATCATGCCGGCGATGCCGAGGAACGAGGCGGCCGACATGTAGTCGCCGCCGATGGCCATGCCGTTCTGGAAACCGGAGAAGGACCGGCCACCGGCGTAGAAGTCGGTGGCGGTCTTGGTCTGCCGGCTGGCCCAGATGGTGATGGCCAGGGTCACCGCCACGAAGACCAGGAAGAGCGTGATGGTGAGGTTGCGGGCGGTGGTGCTGCCCGCCTCAGCCGCGAGGACCGTGTTCATTGCCCACCTCCCCCATCTCGGCGCGGATCCGGTCGGCGACCGGGTCGATCTTCCGGTCGGCGAACCGGGAGTAGAGCCAGGCGATGAGGAAGGTCGAGACGAACTGGAGCAGGCCGAAGACGAGGGCGATGTTGATGTTGCTGCCGAAGAGCTTCGTGCCCATGAAGTCCCGCGCGTACGCGGACAGGATGACGTAGAGCGCGTACCACAGGAAGAACGCGACGGTCATCGGGAAGATGAAGCCGCGCAGCGTGCGCCGCAACCCGGCGAACTCGTCCGACCGCTGCACGGCCAGGTACCGGTCCGCCGCCGAGGTCGACGGCGTGGACGCGGGTGTGTCCGTGGACATTCGTGGATCACCACCTTCACAGGCGTGGGGAGTTTCGCGCACGGTAGAAAGCGGGCTCCCCGCCACGGAAGGGCGAGATCGACGCCGGTCGGCGGCTGCGCCGAACGGCACGGTGGCTGCGCCGAGTGACGCAGCTCACTCCGTTCACCGGTCGTCGGTGTGGCCCCGGGTGGGCCGGACGGTCGCCGTTGACGCCGCCGGTGGCGGTCGTCAGGTCAGCTCGCGGTAGCGGCCCCGGTAGTGCAGCAGCGGGTCCGCCTCCCCGGTCAGCTCCACGGTCTCGATGGTGGCCTCCACCAGCAGGCCCCAGCCGTACTCGCGGGCCGAGTCGAGCCGGCACCCCGCCCAGCCGCCGGCGTCGGCCGGCACCGGGCCGTAGGGGGTGTCGGTCCAGGTGCCGGTGGCGAACAGGCCGCCGGGGGACGGGAAGAGGCCCGCGAACCGGTCGGCGAGCTGCCGGTGCGCCGGGCTCAGCGGGGCCACCGCGAAGCGGCCGGCGGACTCGACCGCCGCCCACAGGTCGGACTCCGGGTCGACCAGGCCGAGCAGTCGGTCCGGCTCACCCTCCGCGACCAGCGTGGAAGAGACCGTCAGGCCCGCCGGCTCGGGCGCCGTCCAGAGCGTCACCGGCGACGCCAGCCGACCCCGCAGCCGGCGTACGGGCGAGCGTTGGTCGGCGGGCACGGCGAACGGGTCGATGTGGTGGATCTCGGCGCCCGGCTCATGATTCACGTGAAACATTGTGCGGCCTGCCCCGCCCCGACGGGCCCGGATGCGGCCCCTGGCGTCGACAGACGGCGCGCCGCCGCTGTTGCCGGCGCGTCGGTGATGCGGTGCGGTGAGTGCCCGCCCTCGCGGCCCCACGTCACCAGATCACATGATCTCAGCGGGCTTGATGTGCAGGTTCAGCAGCATGTCCTCGAAGGCCTCGGGGCCGAATCGCGCCGCCACTATGTGCACCGGTGAACAGACCATGTCCAGTGTCGCGACGCCCACGGGGCGCCTCTCGACGCCGGTCACCACCAGGGTCGTCCCCCGTACGGTGACGTCCTCGATCGTGACGTCGTAGCCCAGCACGGGGCGGGTCCCCACCGAGAGCATGATGACCGTCTCACGTGCGAGGTCCACCAGCGGCGGTGGCGGGACAGGCTGCACTCCCCGATTGACCGATGCCCAGTGCTGCGCCCACGACCCTGATCGCCGGATCAGAAACAGGCCGTAACTCGAGCCGGCACCGGATGCCTGCCCGTGGTACAGGGTGCGGAAGTTCGCGCGGCTCACCCGCTGACCCTACCGGCACCGACCCTCGGTGCAGCCGTCGAGATCTTGGACGTTCTGCGCCCCTCCAGGGGCCGTTCCCTGCCAAGATCTCGGCAGGGTGCGCGTACCGCTGGAGTGGTCAGTCGTCGGCGGTCAGTGACCGGCGGGCGGCGGCCAGCACCTCCGGGTCGGTGCAGCCGGCGGCGTACCCGGCGATCCGGCGGCGGATGTCGCGGCCGAGCAGCCAGGAGCCGATCCGGTCCGCGACCGGGCGCAGGAACGCGGGCCGGCAGCGGAAGCTGTACCGCCAGGTGGCGATGGCGTGGCCGGGCTCCGGGGCCGGCGCGAACCGCCACCCACCGGCGAACATCTCGAAGAACCACGGCCCACGCACCATCTTCATCCCGACGTGACTCGGCGGGGCCCAGGAGACGTACTCGCTGACCATCGTCAGGCCGTGCCGGGACCGGGTGAAGGTCCGTACCCCCTTGCCGGGCCGGGTCGCCCCGTCGGTGAAGTGCTGCTCACGCACGAACGGGTCCCACCGGTAGCGCACGGGCGCGGTGGTCTGGGAGACCGCGAAGGCCAGCTCGGGCGAGACCGGCACGGTCACCACCGCTTCGACGACGGGCATCAGGCCATTGTCCTGTTCGATCGTCAGCGGCGCGGGGTGACCGTGGCGAGCAGTTCCGGCATCCGGCGGTCCAGCACGTCGCCGGCCAGGTACGCGCCGAGCAGCGCCGCCCCCAGGCCGTACGCGGCCCCGAGCGGCAGGGCCAGCCAGAGCCAGACGTCGCCGAGCAGCCCGGCGGCCACCACCATCGGCACCGCCGCCACCGCGGTGGCGAGCATCGCCAGCAGGGTGAGGAAGCTCTTCGCGATCCCGGCACCGGTGTTCAGCGCGAACGGGTTGCTCGTCTCCGGCAGCGAGTACGCCCCGAGCACCGAGACGAAGCAGTTCACCGCCAGCCCCGCGCCGTACGTGCCGAACAGCGTGCCCGCCATCAGCCCGATCCAGCCGGGCTCGCCGATGACCACCGCGACGACCACGGAGATCACCGCCAGCATCGGCAGGACGTAGAGCGAGAACGCGGCCATCCGGGCGCGCAGCTCCTGCTGGCCGGAGACGCCCGCGACCACGTTCGCCGCGTACGCGCTGCCGTCGAAGCCGAACTGGTTGGCCAGGGTGACGGCGGCGAGCAGCCCGACGAAGAGCATCGACAGGCTGGACAGCACCGGGGACGAGTCGAGACTGGCGTTGAACCCCTCGGCGCTGTCGATGGAGAAGCCCGAGCCACCCACGTTGACCATGACCGGCACGAAGAGACCGACGACCGCGACGGTGATCAGGTTGGCCCGGCGTCGGGCGTCCCGCCACCAGTAGCGGGCCTCCCGGGCGACGAGGGCGCCGAACCGGTCCCGCCGGGCCCAGCCGACGGCCCTCGGGAAGAGCTGGGCGACCGCTCCACCGGTCGCGCCGCGCTGGGGGCGGGCCGGCCCGGCACTGGCCGTGCCCACCATCGCGGACTCGATCGAGCGGGACCACCAGGCCAGCAGCGCGACGATCGTCGCCGCCGTGATCAGCAGCTTCACCGGCGCGGCCCAGGGGCGGCCCTCGGCCACGTCGATGCCGGCCGTCCAGGGCGCGCCGAACGGGGTCCAGCCGACCACCTCGGCCACCCCGTCGAGGCGGTCCCAGTCGGCGTCGGAGAGGGCGGCGACGCCCAGGAGCTGCAACGGCCCGAGCAGCGCGGCGAGGACGGCGAGCAGCACGGCGGCCAGGTCACGGACCCGGCGGGACCGCAGCGCCGTGGCGAAGGCGCTGGTCACCGCCCGGGCCGCCGCGACGCAGAGCAGCAGCCCGGCGACCACCCCGACGAGGGCGACCGCGGCGGCCGACCAGCCGCCTAGCGCTCCGGCGGTGACCACCAGCCCGCACAGGGCCAGCAGCACCGAGATCGTGGGGACGCTGACGAAGGCGGCGGCGAAGAGCCCGGTGACGAGCGTGCGGCGGGGCAGCGGCAGCAGCGCGAACCGGGCCGGGTCCAGCGTCTCGTCCACCCCGAAGAAGACCAGCGGCAACAGCAGCCAGCCGAGCACCGTCAGGCCACCGCCGAAGGCGGCCACCATCAGCGCCCAGCGGCTCTCGTCGGCCAGGCCGGGCGCGGCGAAGAGGAAGAAGCCGGTGCCGGCGAACCAGAGCCCGGCCACCGCGCCGCCCACGAAGAGGGCGACCCGCCAGCCCTGACCCCGGAAGTTGTTGCCCATCACCCGCAGCTTGAGCCGGACGAAGTGCCGGGCGGAGACCTTCCGGACGGGCTGGGCGGAGACGGTCGGTTCGGTCACCGCGACAGCCACGCCAACTCCTCGCCGGTCGCCGTACGGCCGCCGACCACCTCGACGAAGACCTGCTCCAGCGAGCGGCCGCCGCGCACCTCGTCGATGGGACCGACCCGCTTGATGGTGCCCGCCGCCAGGATCGCCACGTGCGAGCAGAGCCGCTCGACGACCTCCATCACGTGGCTGGAGAAGACGACGGTGCCGCCCCCGGTCACGTACCGGTGCAGGATGTCCCGGATCAGCGCGGCCGACACCGGGTCGACCGCCTCGAAGGGCTCGTCCAGCACCAGCAGCCGGGGCCCGTGCAGCAACGCACAGGCCAGCCCGATCTTCTTCTTCATGCCCGCCGAGTAGTCGACCACCAGGGTCCGGCCGGCGTCGCCGAGCGCGAGCACGTCCAGCAGCTCCGCCGCCCGCTGGTCGACCACCGCCGGGTCCATCCCCCGCAGCAGACCGTGGTACGCGAGCAGCTCCGCGCCGCTGAGCCGGTCGAAGAGCCGTACGCCGTCGGGCATCACGCCGAGCAGCTGCTTCGCCTGCACCGGGTCGGCCCAGACGTCGTGACCGAGCACCCGGGCGTCGCCGGCGTCCGGTCGGAGCAGCCCGACCGCCATCGACAGGGTGGTGGTCTTCCCCGCGCCGTTCGGGCCGAGCAGGCCGTAGAAGGAGCCGGCCGGCACGTCGAGGTCGACACCGGCGACGGCGACCTTGCCGTCGAAGTGTTTCGCCAGGCCACGCAGGGAGAGCGCCGGGTGCTCAGCAGTCATGCGTCGACCGTATCCGGCCGCGACCAGCGGCTGCTCCGGCCGCAGGATGATCCCCGGTCATCCCCGAGTCGGACCCGGGCTCCCCCACCGGCGGAGCGTCGACCGCCGGCACCGGACCCGCTGCAACCCGTCGCCCCGCTGCGGGGTGACCAGAGGGCAGGATCGCGACGGGGAGGGACATTGCAACCGGACGACGGCTTCGAGGAGTTCTACCGCACCACCAGACACCGGATCGTCACCGTGCTGTACGCGCTGAGCGGCGACCTCGGCGAGGCGCAGGACGCGGCCCAGGAGGCGTACGTGCGGGCCTGGCAGCGCTGGCGCCTGGTCGGCGGGTACGGCGACCCCGAGGCGTGGGTCCGCACCGTGGGCTACCGGCTCCTCGTCAACCGGTGGCGCAAGATCCGTAACGGGATCACCGCCTACCGCCGGCACGGTCCGGTCCCCACGGTCGGGCCACCCTCGGAGAACACGGTCGCCCTGGTGGCGGCGCTGCGGCAGTTACCGGCGGAACAGCGGCAGGCGATCGTCCTGCACCACCTGGCCGACCTCTCGGTCGCCGACATCGCGACGCAGACGAACACCCCGACCGGCACCGTGAAGGCCCGCCTCGCCCGGGGTCGCAAGGCTCTCGCCGCCCTGCTCGACACCACCCTCCCCGAGGAGGTCAGCAATGCCTGATCAACCCTTCACCGACCTGTACCGCGACACCGAGAACCTGACCTGGGCGCCGGTCGAGCAGGTCCGCCGGCGCGGCCGGCAGCGCACCCTGCGTACCCGGGCCGCGGCGACCCTGTCGACGGTCGTGGCCGTGGCCGCGGTCGCCACCGGCGCGGCGGTCCTCGCCGACGGTCGGGACGCGACACCGCCTCTCCCGCC
>NZ_WAAS01000114.1:0-19966 GCF_008806585.1 Micromonospora sp. AMSO12t | reverse complement strand
CCCCCGACCCCGGCTCCGGCACCCCGAACGGGTCACGGTCGCCGTTGACCACGAGGGTCGGCAGGCCGGTCGCCAGCTCCGCCGCCCGCGACCGATCCGGGCGGCCGGGCGGATGCAGCGGGAACGCGAGCGCGACGACCCCGGCGGCGCCCACCGCGGGCGCGGTGCGGCACGCCACCCGCGCGCCGCTGGACCGGCCGCCCACCAGCAGGGGTACGCCGGGATGCCGCTGCCGCAGCACGGCGAGCACGGCGGTCCACGCCTCGTCGAGGTGCCCCGCCGGTGCCGGCGCACGGCGTCCGGCGACGCGGTACGGCTGGGTCACCCGGGCCACCACCAGACCGGCGTCGACCGCCGCGTCCCGGAGCGCACGCAGGTCGGGAGCGTCGACGTCGCCGCCCGCGCCGTGCCCGAGCACCAGCAGGGCGCTCGGCGCACCCGCCGGCAGGTCGGTGTCGACCCGGGCGGGCCCGCGCGGGGTGGGTACGTCGTCGTCCTCGGGCATCGGCCCATTCTGCGGTGTCCGGGGCACGACGGGCAGCCGGCCCGCCGAGGTGGCGGGCCGGCTGCGACCGGTTCAGTCGACGGTCAGCTCAGCGGCACCAGGGTGAGCAGCCGGTCCCGGACCGGCGGACCCGCCTCGCGGGCGGCGTCCGGATCCGGTTGCACCTCGTCGCGCCAGGCGACCAGCATCGCCCGCCGTTCGCGCGGGGTGGTACCGCCCCAGACGCCGTGGCAGTCACCCACGTCCAGCGCCCAGGCCAGGCAGGATCCCTGCACGTCACAGCTGCGGCAGAGCGCGACGGCCGCGTCGGCCGGCTCGTTCGGCGCCGGAAAGAACGTTTCCGGGTCGACGTTCTGGCAGGTTCCCCTGGTGCGCCACGCCTCGTCCTGTCGCCGCTCCCGCAACGCCCGCAACAGCCGCGGATCCCGTCGTGCGGTGGCCACCTCGTGCGGCCGGGGCATACGTGCCCGTGTCATCCACCCACCTCCCCCGTGGGACCGGCAAGATCGGTGTGCGTCGTCCGCCCCGTGCGAGTCGCGCCCACTACCGGCGCTGTGTTGTATCGCACTTCCGGACACCGGGACAAGACTTCACGGCGAATATGGGTGAACGTCGGGGCGACGATTCGCCCGCAACTCTGGCAAATCACGCCCGACAATGTGTCGGACTGTCAGAAGAGCGTCATTTCCTCCGGCGCGGCGGCCCGGGCGAGCGGCACCCTCTCGGTCAACTGCGGCCCGTCGTTACGCACGTCGCCCACCGCCGTGCCCACCGGGCGGATCTCCAGCGCCGCGAGCCAGTCGGGCGGGGGCGGCGCGAGCAGGCCCTCCGGCTCGTCGGTCGACAGCCACGCCCCCCAGCGGTCGCGGGGCAGCAGCAGCGGCATCCGGTCGTGCACCTCGGCCAACTCGCCCAACGCGGCGGTGGTGAGCACGCTGAAGGTCAGCAGCGGGCCGCCGGAGCCGTCCCAGACCGACCAGATGCCGGCGAAGGCGAGCACCGAGCCGTCCGACGGGGTCATGTAGTAGGGCTGCTTGCGCCCGTCGGCCGCGCGGACCCACTCGTACCAGCCGTCGGCGGGGACGAGGCAGCGGCGGCGGGCGAAGGCCCCGGCGTACGCCCGGCTGGTGGCGACCGTCTCGGCGCGGGCGTTGATCATGCGGGCGGCGCCCGCGGGCGACCTGGACCAGGACGGCACCAGGCCCCAGCGGCCGACCGACAGCGCGCGGTGGCCCTCCGGGCTGACCCGCACCAGCGGCACCGGATCGGTGGGCGCGACGTTGTGGTCGGGGCCTACCCCGTCGCCGGTCTCGTCCTGGGACTCGAACAGCGCGCTCAGGTCGCCCGCGCTCCGGGTCGTCGCGTACCTCCCGCACATGCCGCACACGCTAACCCGCCGCGCGCCGCCCGGCTGTCCCGCTGACCGGGAGGACGCGTGCCGGCCGGCGCCACCCGCCGTCGGACGCGGCAGAATGTAACCGTGGGGAACCTGATCGCGACCCGGCCGCCGCAGCCGTGGACCGCTCCGACCGCCTCCGACCCGGTCGCGGCGACGCTGCGCCTGCCCGGGTCCAAGTCGATGACCGCGCGCGCCCTGGTGCTGAGCGCGCTGGCCGGCGGACCGTCGACCCTGGCCGGGCCGCTGCGCGCGCGGGACACCGAGCTGATGGCCGCCGGGCTGCGCGCGATGGGCGCGCACATGTCGATCAGCGACGACGAGCGCTGGCTGGTCCGCCCCCACCCGCTGGTCGGCCCCGCGCACGTCGACGTCGGCCTGGCCGGCACCGTGATGCGCTTCGTCCCGCCCGTGGCGGGCCTGGCCGACGGGCGGATAACCTTCGACGGCGACCCGCAGGCGCGCACCCGGCCCCTCGGCCCGCTGATCGGGGCGCTGCGCTCCCTCGGCGCGCGCGTGGACGCGCCCGCCACCGGCAGCCTGCCGCTGACCGTGCTCGGCGCCGGGCGGGTGGCCGGCGGCGAGGTGGTGATCGACGCGTCCGCCTCCAGCCAGCTGGTCTCCGGGCTGCTGCTGGCCGCGCCGCGCTTCGACCGGGGCGTGGTGGTCCGGCACGTGGGCCCGCCGGTGCCCTCCGCGCCGCACCTGCGGATGACGGTGCAGATGCTCCGGGCCGCCGGCGCGGCGGTCGACGACGGCACCCCCGACGTGTGGGTGGTCGAGCCGGGCCCGCTGACGGGGCGCGGCTGGGAGATCGAGCCGGACCTCTCGGGTGCCGTGCCGTTCTTCGCCGCCGCCCTGGTGACCGGCGGCGAAGTGACCCTCCAGGGCTGGCCGCGCAGCAGCGCCCAGCCCGTCGAGCAGCTCCGCTCGCTGCTCCAGCGGATGGGCGGCGAGGTGACCCTCTCCACCGACGGGCTGACGGTCCGGGGCACCGGCGCGGTGCACGGCATCGAGGCCGACCTCTCCGACGTCAGCGAGCTGACCCCGGCGCTCACCGCGCTGGCCATGCTCGCCGACTCGCCGTCGGTGTTCACCGGCGTCGGCCACATCCGCGGCCACGAGACCGACCGGCTGACCGCGCTGGCGCGGGAGTTCGCCGCGCTCGGCGCCGACATCACCGAGTCCCCCGACGGGCTCGAGATCCGGCCCCGGCCGCTGCACGGCGGGGTGTTCGAGACCTACCACGACCACCGGATGGCGCACGCCGCCGCCGTGGCCGGCCTGGCCGTCCCCGGCATCGAGTTGAGCGACGTGGCATGCACCTCGAAGACCATGCCCGAGTTTCCGGCACTATGGTCGGCGTTGGTGACCGGCAAGAGCTGACACGACGGGGGGCGGGTCCTGGCGACCAGACGGCGGGAGTACGACGAGGACGACGTCCGGGTGCGGCCCGGCAAGTCGTCGCGCCCGCGTACCCGCACCCGACCCCGGCACTCCGACGCGGTGGACGGCTTCGTGATCGCCGTCGACCGGGGCCGCTACACGTGCGTGCCGCCCGACGCCGAGCCGGACGCGCCCCTGGTCACCGCGATGCGGGCCCGGGAGCTGGGGCGCAAGTCGGTGGTGGTCGGCGACCGCGTCGGCCTGGTCGGGGACACCTCCGGCGCGGCCGGGGCGCTGGCCCGGATCGTCCGGATCGCCGAACGGACGTCGGTGCTGCGGCGCACCGCCGACGACGACGAGACCACCGCCGAGGGACGCCTGGAACGGGTGGTCGTCGCCAACGCCGACCAGCTGGTCATCGTGAGCGCGCTGGCCGACCCGCCGCCGCGCACCGGCTTCATCGACCGGTGCCTGGTGGCCGCGTATGACGCCGGCATCGAGCCGCTGCTCTGCCTCACCAAGGCCGACCTGGCCGGCCCCGAGGCGGTGCTCGACTACTACGCCGAGCTGGAGCTGCCGTACGTGCTGATCCGCCCGGACTCCGACCTCGACGCCCTGCGCGACCTGCTCGCCGGGCGGATCTCGGTCATGGTCGGGCACTCCGGGGTGGGCAAGTCGACGCTGGTCAACCGCCTCGTGCCGGACGCCGCCCGGGCGGTCGGCACGGTCAGCGCGATCGGCCGGGGCCGGCACACCTCCACGAGCGCGGTGGCGCTGCGACTGCCCCGGGACCCGGCGCACGGCGGGAACGCCCCCGCCGGCTGGATCGTCGACACCCCGGGGGTACGCAGCTTCGGGCTCGCGCACGTCTCCGCCGACAGCCTGCTGCACGGCTTCCCCGACCTGGTCGAGGGGACGGTCGACTGCCCCGCCAACTGCCCGCACACGCCGGACGAGACCGCCTGCGGGCTGGACGCCTGGATCGCCGCCGGCAAGGCCGACGCGCGGCGGCTGGCCTCGTACCGCCGGCTGCTGGCCTCCCGGTCGGGCGAGGGCGACGCGCGCGAACCCGACCAGCGGAATCCCGGCGACCCGCTCGCGGGGTCCTGACCCGGTCGCCGCTACCGTTTGGGCATGCCCGGGTACGCCGACGACCTCGCCCTCGCCCACCTGCTCGCCGACGCCGCCGACGCCGTCTCCACGGCCCGGTTCCGCGCGCTCGACCTGCGGGTCGAGGCGAAACCCGACCTGACCCCGGTCTCCGACGCGGACACCGCGGTGGAGCGGGAGATCCGGGCGCTGCTGGCCGTGCACCGGCCGGCCGACGGTCTGCTGGGCGAGGAGTACGGCGAGGAGCCCGCCAGCGGCCCGGACGGTCGCCGCTGGGTGGTCGACCCGATCGACGGCACGAAGAACTTCATCCGGGGCGTGCCCGTGTGGGCCACCCTGATCGCGCTGCTGGAGGGGGACCGCCCGGTCGCCGGACTGGTCTCCGCGCCGGCGCTCGGCCGCCGCTGGTGGGGCGCGCTCGGCGAGGGCGCGTACGCGGGGCCGGACGCCGCCGGTGGCACGCCGATCCGGGTCTCCGCGGTACGGGACCTCGCGGACGCGAGCTTCTGCTACTCGTCGCTGACGGGGTGGGAGTCTGCCGGGCGGCTGGACGCGATGCTCCAGCTCATGCGGGACACCTGGCGCAGCCGGGCGTACGGCGACTTCTACGGCTACATGCTGCTGGCCGAGGGTGCGCTGGACGTGATGGTGGAGCCGGAGCTGTCGCTGTGGGACGTCGCCGCGCTCGTGCCGATCGTCACCGAGGCGGGCGGGACGTTCACCGACCTGGCCGGCCGGCCCGCCCCCTCCGGCGACGCCGGCACCGAGAGCAGCGCCGTTGCCAGCAACGGCGCGCTGCACGCCGACATCCTCGCCCGGCTGGGTCGGCCAACCGAGCACTGACCTCCGGCAGCCTCTATCCTCGCCAGGTGGTCTCCTCCGGTTGGTGCTTCCTCGCGGCCATGATCGTCGCGTACGGCGTCGCCAACCTGCTCCAGTCGGTGGCCGCCGCCCGCACCACCGTGCACCACTCCTTCGACCCGGGACTGCTGCTGCGGCTGGCGGGGCACCGCACGTACCTGGTCGGGCTCGGCTGCCAGGTCGCCGGGTTCGTGCTGGCCCTGCTCGCCCGCCGGGACCTGCCGCTGTTCCTGGTCCAGTCCAGCGTCGCCGCCGGGCTCGGGGTCACCGCCCTGCTCGGCGTGCTGGTGCTGAAGTGGCGGCTGCCGGCCGCCGAGGTGGCCCTGCTGGTGCTGCTGTTCGCCGGCATCACCGCGCTGGTGCTCTCCGCCGAGCCCGCGCCGGCCAAGCCGCTCGGCACCGCCGGCCTGATCGCCCTGGCGGTGGCGCTCGGCGTGATCGCCGTGATCGGCTTCTTCGCCGTACGCCTGCACGGGGCGCCCGGCTCGGTGGCGCTCGGCGCGCTGGCCGGGCTGGCGTTCTCCGCCGCCGCGGTGGCCGCCCGGCCCCTCGCCTCCGCCCCGACGCCGGAGGCGTTCGTCCAGGATCCGCTGCTCTACCTGCTGATCGTCCACTCGGTCGTCGGCCAGCTGCTGCTCGGCCTGGCCATGCAACGCGGCTCGACCACGGCCGCCGTGGCGGCGATGGACGCCGCCGGGGCGGTGCCCGCCGCGATCGTCGGCCTGCTCCTGCTCAACGACAAGATCTGGCCCGGGCGGGAGTGGCTCGCCGCGGTCGGGTTCCTGGTCACCCTCGCGGCGGTCATCGGTCTCACCCGGTACGCCGAACCTCAGCACCACCACGCGGTGGCCGGGGAACGCGACCGGCGCATGGTGGGCGTCGGAGCGCCCGGTCGCCCGCTCTGAACGGGCCCGGGAGCGGCCGGCCCGGGTCAGGCCGCCTCGGACCGCCGGCCCCGGTCAGGCCGCCTCGACCGGCTTGCGGCGGCTCACCACCCGCTCGTAGAGGCGCTCCAGCGCGCCCGCCGTCCGCTCCCAGGTGTAGCTGCACCGCACCCGGTCGACGGCGGCGTGCCCGTACGCGAACCGCCCGGCGTTGTCGGCGAGCAGCCGGCGCAGCGTCACGCCCAGCGCGCGGACGTCGCCCGGCGGCACCAACCGGCCGGTGACCTCGTCGACCACGGCGTCGGCGATCCCGCCCATCGAGTAGCCGACGACCGGCACCCCGCAGGCCATCGCCTCCAGCGACACCCGGCCGGCGGACGAGTAGTGCGGGGTGCAGGCGACCACGTCCGCCGAGCGGTACCAGGTGGCCATCTGTTCGTGCGGCACCGCGCCCACCAGCTTCACCTGGTCGGCCACCCCGCTGCGCTCGGCCAGCTCGCGCAGCCGCCGGGCCTCGGCGTGGTTGGCGAGCTGCCCGACGGGCGGGCCGCCGGCGATCACCAGCTCGGCGTCGCCGACCAGTCGCATGGCCCGGATCAGGTCCTCCTGGCCGTGCCCGGCCGAGAGCCCGCCGACGGAGAGGATCCGGGCCCGCTGGTCGCGGGGCGCGGCCTCGCCGTCGGGGTGGAACTGCGCGGTGTCGACGCCGGCCGGCACCATCGCCACGGAGGCGCGTTGCAACCCCATCCGGGTCAGCTCGTCGACCTCGTCGTTGCACTGGGCGACCGCGATGTCCACCGCCCGGGTCAGCGCCCGCTCCAGCGGGATCCGCTCCCCCGGCCCGTCGTACTGCCGGCCGAGGTGGCGCAGCTGCTCGACGCCGAGGGAGTGGAACGTCTGCACCACCGGGACGTCCGTCTCGCGGACCGCGTGCGCGGCGGCCAGCCCGCCGACCCAGTAGTGCCCGTGCACCACCTCGGGATCCCAGTCGCCCGTCCACCTCTCGGCCAGCCAGGCGCCGAACGCCGACACGTGCGGCACCAGTTCGGCGGTGGGCAGCGGGGCGGCCGGGCCGATCGGCACCCGCTCCACCCGGTAGCCCTCGACCGTCGCCGTCTCCGGCAGGGCCGGGTCGTCGCGGCGTTCGTACACCCGGACGTCGTGGCCCCGCGCGGCGAGTTCGGCGGCGACCCGGGCGATGTGCTGGTGGGTGCCGACGGTCAGGCCGTCGGTGCCCCTGGCTGGGCCGGCGTGCGCGCAGACGAGGCCGACGCGCATGGGTCACCTCCATGCGATCTTCTCAAGCGGTGGTCCTCGGTCAGAGGGTCCCATTAACCGAACCCCCGGGAGCCGAAACCTGGCAGATCGGGAAGAGCCCGGCGGGTGCTTGCGCGACGGCAACTGTTGCGGGGCGGGCGACACCCCGATCCGGGGCCGCGAGTATCCGACCGGCGCCGGCCGCATGACCCCTGCCGACGGGGGTACGGGCGAGGAATGCCTCTCACCCGCAGCCTCGCCGACGCCACCGTCGTGCTCACCGGCGCCTCCAGCGGCATCGGTACGGCCACCGCGTACGCCCTCGCCCGGCGCGGCACCGCCGTGGTGCTGGCCGCCCGCAGCGAAGCGGCGCTGGAGGAGGTCGCCGTGCGGTGCCGGGAGCTGGGCGGGCGGGCGCTGGCGGTGCCGACCGACGTGACCGATCCGGCTGCCGTCGAGCGGCTCGCCGCCCGCGCGGTCGCCGAGTTCGGCCGGATCGACGGCTGGATCAACAACGCCGCGGTCGGCGCGGTCGGGCTCTTCGACGAGATCCCCGTGGCGGAGTTCCGCCGGGTGCTGGAGGTCAACCTGCTGGGCGCCGCGTACGGCACCAGGGCCGCCCTGCCCCACCTGAGCGCGGCGGGTGGCGGGGTGCTGGTCAACAACGCCTCCGTGCTGGCCGAGGTGGCGATGCCCTACCAGTCGGCGTACAACGCCACGAAGCACGGCATCCGCGGGCTGGCCGACACGGTCCGCCAGGAGATGCGGGTCACCGGGCGGGGCAACATCTCCATCTGCACGGTGCTGCCGGCCACCATCGACACCCCGTTCTTCCGGCACGCCGCCAACCACAGCGGCCGGGAACTGGTACCGCCGCCCCCGGTCTACCCGCCCGAGGTGGTGGCCGAGACGATCGTCCGGCTGCTGCGCCGCCCGAGGCGCGAGGCGTACGCCGGCGGCGCCGCCCGGCTGATCGGCCTCCAGTGGCGGCTCGCCCCGGCGTTCGCCGAGCGGGTCCTCGGCTGGTACGCGCACCGCACCCAGTTCGGGCCCGCGCCACGGCCGGAGAGCACCGGCAACGTCTTCCACGCCGACGCGGCGGCGCAGCGCGAGGGCGGCTGGCACGGCCGGCGGCGGCACCTGGTGCGGATGACCGCCGCCTTCGGGCTGGCCGCGGCGGGGACGGCCGTCGGGACGGTGGCCGCGATGACCCGCCGCGCGGGAACGAGACGCTGATGCCGGGGGCCGAGCGGTCGGGTGCGCGGTCCGGGCGGACGGTGCACGGTGCGCTGCCTGGCCCGCAAGGCGGGACGGAGCCGATCATGTCCACCGACGCGGGCTGCCGGGTGGAGGCGGACGGGGCGTCCGGCGTGCTCCGGCTGACCGGGACGCTCGACCGGTCCGGCGTCGGCGTGGTGCGCGACGGCCTGCTCGCTCAGTTCTGTTGCCGACCCGGCCCGGTCCTCGCCGACCTCACCGCCCTGCGGGTGACCGACCCGGCCGCCCGGGACGTCTTCGCCGAGGTGTGCCGGGAGGTACGCGACTGGCCCGCCGCCGACCTGCTGCTCTGCGATCCGACCGGCGCCGTCGAGGGGGTGCCCGCCTGGCCGACCCTGGCCGGGGCGCTGGCCGGGCTTGCCGCCGCGCCGCTGGCCGCAGTGGCCGAGACCGACCTTCCCCCCGCCGTCGGGGCGGCCCGGCAGGCCCGGCAGCTCGTGACGGAGGGCTGCGGGCGCTGGGACCTGCCCGAGCTGATCGAGCCGGCCGGCATCGCGGTCACCGAGATGGTGAACAACGTGGTCGCCCACGCGCACACCCCGATGACGGTCCGCCTGGCACCCCGGGGCGGCGCGCTGCACCTGGCGGTACGCGACCACTCGCCGCGTCAGCCGGCGTTCACCGGACAGCCGCCGCTGGACACCGCGGGCGGGCGCGGCCTGCTGCTGATCCACACCGTCGCCCGCAGCTGGGGCAGCAGCCGGGTGCCGGACGGCAAGGTCGTCTGGTGCGTGCTGCACGCCGACGACGAGACCACCGCCCACCCCGGCTGAGCGCCGCCCCGATTCCTGCCCCGGCGTCCCCCGACGTGTCCCTTCCGCCCGGATGGCCACGGGCGGCACCGGTTATGCCGGGAGGGCAGTGGGTAGTGATCAGCCATGCGCGACGACGAGTACCCGACCCCCGTGTCCGACCCCGAGGCGGAGGGCCTGCCCGACACCGCCGACGACGACTCGACCGCCAACGACGACGTCCTGACCGGGCGCGAGGCGGACGGTCCGGAGCCCGCCCAGCTGCCGGGCGACCGGACGCCGGTCGCGGTGGACCGGTACGGGAACACCGCCGAGGAGCAGCTCGACGGCGAGTCGCTGGACTACAAGCTCGACCGGGAGCAGCACGAACGCCCGGCCGACGACCCGCTCGCCGGCCCCGTCGACCCGGACATCGCCGCCGAGGCCGACAGCCAGGAGGCGGCGGCGCAGGCCCAGCTCGACGCGGACGTGATCGATCCCGGCCCCACCTCCGACCCGGACTCGCCGGTGTCGCTCTACGACCACGGCAAGCTGGGCAGTGTCAGCGACGGCCAGGTCGGCCGGCTCGTCGAACCGGACGAGGGGGCGCACACCGACCAGGAGACCGACTCGGTGGCGTACGACGCCGGTTCGGCCGGCGGCGGCGCGAGCGCCGAGGAGCTGGCCATCCACGAGACGCGTCCACCGCACTCGGTCTGAACCGGCCCGGGGGGCCGTCGGGGAACCCTTCGGGGGCGGTTCCCCGGCGGCCCCTCAGTCGTCGAGGCCCCGTTCGATCGCGTACCGGGTCAGCTCGACCCGGTTGTGCAGTTGGAGCTTGCCGAGCGTGTTCTGCACGTGGTTCTGCACGGTGCGGTGGGCCAGCCCGAGCCGCTCGGCGATCTGCTTGTAGGACATCCCCTTGGCGACCAGGCGCAGCACCTCGGTCTCCCGGTCGGTCAGGCGGGGCGCCGGGCCGGCACCCCGGGCGTCGCGCCCGCCGGCGTGTCCGGCGCCGTCCGGGTCGGCCGCGAGCCGGCGGTACTCGCCGAGGACCAGCCCGGCCAGGCCGGGCGTGAAGACGGGCTCCCCCGCCGCCGTCCGGCGCACCGCCTCCAGGAACTCCGCCGGGGCAGCCGACTTGACCAGGTAGCCGGTGGCGCCCGCCTTCACCGCGTCGAGCACGCTCTGCTGCTCGCCGCTGGCCGAGAGCATCAGCACCCGCACCTCCGGCAGCACGGCGCGCAGCCCGCGGACCACCTCCACCCCCGAGACGTCCGGCAGTTGCAGGTCGAGGATCACCACGTCCGGCCGGGCGGCGGCGGCCACCCGCAGCGCCTGCCGACCCTCTCCACTGGCGGCGACGACGACGTGGCCGGCCTCGGTGAGGTCCCGGGCCACCCCCTCCCGCCACATCGGGTGGTCGTCGACCACCATCACCCGTACGCCTGTCACGGTTGTCCCTCCCTCGGAACGGTCAGTTCCAGCTCGGTGCCGGCGCCCGGCGCGGAGGTGATCCGCACCGTGCCCCCGAGGTCCGCGAGGCGGCCCCGGATCGACCGGGCGACGCCGAGCCGGCCCTCGGCGGCGGCCTCCTCCAGCCGGCCGTCCGGGAACCCCGGCCCCTCGTCGCGGATCGACACGGTCACCGTCGCCCCCTCGTCCTCGACGAGCACCCAGGCCCGCCCGTCGGTGTGCCGGGCCACGTTGTCGAGGGCGGCGGCGGTCGCGGCGGCCAGTTCGTGGGCGACCCGCCCGGGCAGGGGCACCGGGGTGGCCGGCGCGGACAGCGAGACCGTCGCCGAGGCGTACCGGCCGAGCAGCCCACGCAGGTCCACCGGCCCGCCGTGGGCGGTGGGCGCGACCGGCGTGGCGCCGCCGATCAGGGCGCGCAGCGCGGCCTCCTGTTCCCCGGCGAGCCGGGCCAGCTCCCCTGCCTCGCCGTCCAGGTGGGCGCCGCGCCGCTGCACCAGCGCCAGCACCTGGAGCACGCCATCGTGGATGTCCCGGGCCAGCCGCTCCCGCTCCCGGGTGGCGGCCTCCAGCTCCACCGCCCGGTGCAGCCGCTCCTCGGCGGTCACCGCCAGCCGGGCGACGTGCCCGACCACCACGCCGGCGAGCAGCAGCAGGATCGTCCCGGTGAGCGACGACTGGCCGATCCGTTCGCGGGTGGCGAGGTCCACCGCGCCGAGCGCCAGCGCGGCGACCGTGCCCCGGCGCCGGCCCCCGGAGACCGCCCAGGCCAGCACCGGCCCGGCCAGCCAGGCCACGGTGAGGCTGGGCACGCCGGCGGCGAGCGCCGGCCGCCCGATCACCCACGGGGTGGCCAGCATGATGCCGACGACGACCCCCAGGTCCGCCAGGAGCAGCGGCCAGCCTCGGCGGGCCGGGTGGGCGTAGTTGACGGCGGTCACGCCGGTCCAGGCCGCCATCAGCAGGACCAGGCCGCCGGCCGCGAGCGGATGGGCGTACCGGTCGGCGTCCCGGAGCGCCAGCACGCAGACGTACGCCAGGGAGGCCACCCGGAACACGGCGATGGCGCGCCAGAGCGGGACCTCGAAACCACCGGGCGGCGTCGACACGCCCGTCACGATGCCACAGCCGCCAGGACGGTCCTGTGGGCCGTCGGATGCGGCCGGAGAAACCCTGACGTACGGTGGAAATGCCGCGAAACATCCACGATCCGCTGTCGGGACGGGGCCATGACGAATGCGGAACCCGGAGCACAGCGTACGGTTGTGCCCATCGAACCTTCCCTCCTCATCGCCGAGGCCTTCGACCAGGCCCAGGTGACCGAGCTTCGCCACTCGGTCACCTCCTGCGCGCACGCGGCGGGGCTGAGCGGGCAACGGCTGGACGACTTCGTGCTCGCGGTCAACGAGTTGATCACCAACGCGGTCCGGCACGGCGGCGGCCGGGGCTGGCTGCGGCTGTGGCGGGAGTCGGGCCACCTGTTCTGCGAGGTCGCCGACCACGGGCAGGGAATCAGCACGCAGCGGCTGGGCGACCGGAGCCGCCCCGCCGCCGACACCGCCGGCGGATGGGGTCTCTGGCTGGCCCGGGAGCTGAGCGACAGCATGGACGTGGAGACCGGCGCCCGCGGCACGACGGTCCGCATCAGCACCGCCGTCGCGGCCCCCCAGCACACCGGCCGCCACCGCCGCGACTGACCCCTGCGGGACCTGCGGCCCGGGGCGGGTCAGGCGAAGAGGGCGCTCACCGATTCGCCGTTGTGGATCCGGCGCATCGCCTCGGCCAGGGCCGGCGCCACGGACAGGATCTCCAGCTTCGGCACCCGCTTGTCGGCGGGGATCGGCACCGTGTTCGTGCAGACGATCTCCAGCACGCCCTCCTGCTCACTCAGCCGCTGCAACGCGCCGCTGGAGAAGAGGCCGTGGGTGCAGGCCAGCCGGATCGAGCGGACCCGGAGCTCGCGCAGGTGCTCCATCAGCTCGATCACCGTACTGCCCTTGGCGATCTCGTCGTCCAGCACGATCACGTCCCGGTCGGTCACGTCGCCGATCACCGCGCTGATCTTGACCCGGTCGTCGCTGAACCGCTGCTTCGCCCCGGCGGCCACCGGGGTGCCGAGCCGCCGCGCGAACGCCGCCGCCTCCTTGGCGTTGCCGAGATCCGGCGAGACCACCACCGTGTTGCTCAGGTCGTAGCGGGTGAAGTGCTCGGCCAGCTCGCGCAGCGCGTGCAGGTGGTCGACCGGCACGCTGAAGAAGCCGTGCACCTGGGGCGAGTGCAGGGTCATCGCCAGCACCCGGTCCGCGCCCGCCGAGGTGAGCAGGTCGGCGACGAGCCGCCCGCCGATCGAGATGCGCGGCGCGTCCTTCTTGTCGGACCGCGCGTACGCGTAGTGCGGCAGCACCACGGTGATCCGGCCGGCCGAGGCGCCCCGGGCCGCGTCGATCATGAGCAGCAGCTCGACCAGGTTCTCCTGCACGGGCGGCACCAACGGCTGGATCAGGAAGACGTCCCGCTCCCGGCAGTTGGCCTGCAACTGCACTTCCAGGCAGTCGTTGGCGAACCGGGAGACCCGCACCGGGTGCAGCGGCACGTCGAGATGGGTGCAGATCTCGGCGGCGAGTTCGGGGTGGGCGGTACCACTGAAGACGGCGATGTCACGCACGTCCGCACATCGTACGGACGTGATCGGGACCCGTTCCGCGGCGGGGCCCGCCGCCGGCCGGCGAAGATCGGTCGGGCCGGGTACGGTGCTGCCGTGACCCCCCAGTACGTCGCCGCCATCGACCAGGGCACCACTTCTTCGCGGTGCATCGTCTTCGACCGGGCCGGGGAGATCGTCTCCGTCGCCCAGCGGGAGCACCGGCAGATCTTCCCCCGGCCGGGCTGGGTGGAGCACGACGCCGAGGAGATCTGGGACAACGTCCAGCGGGTGGTCCGGGAGGCGCTGCACGCCGCCGGCACCGACGCCGCCGGGCTCGCCGCCGTGGGCATCACCAACCAGCGGGAGACCACGCTCGTCTGGGACCGGGCCACCGGGCGGCCGGTGGCCAACGCGATCGTCTGGCAGGACACCCGCACCGCGCCGCTGCTGCGTGAGCTCGACCAGGCGTTCGGCGAGGAGCGGTTCCGCTCCCGCACCGGCCTGCCGCTGGCCACCTACTTCGCCGGGCCGAAGCTGCGGTGGCTGCTGGATCACGTCGACGGGCTGCGCGGGCGCGCCGAGGCCGGCGAGGTGCTCTTCGGCACGATGGACAGCTGGCTGATCTGGAAGCTCACCGGCCGGCACGTCACCGACGTGACCAACGCCAGCCGCACCCTGCTGATGGACCTGAGCACCCTCGACTGGGACCCGGAGCTGCTCGACGCGATGGGGGTGCCGGCCGCGATGCTGCCGGAGATCCGCAGCTCCGCCGAGGTCTACGGGGAGGCCACCGGCGTCCTGGCCGGGGTGCCGGTCGCCAGCGCGCTCGGCGACCAGCAGGCCGCCCTGTTCGGGCAAACCTGCTTCCAGCCGGGCGAGGCCAAGTGCACCTACGGCACCGGCAGCTTCCTGCTGCTCAACACCGGTGCCAGCCCGGTCCCCTCCACCCACGGCCTGCTCACCACGGTCGCCTACCGCATCCAGGGCCAGCCCGCCGCGTACGCGCTGGAGGGGGCGATCGCGGTCACCGGCTCACTGGTGCAGTGGCTGCGTGACAACCTCGGGCTGATCTCCACCGCGCCCGAGGTGGAGGAGTTGGCCCGCACCGTCGACGACAACGGCGGCTGCTACGTCGTGCCGGCCTTCTCCGGGCTGTTCGCCCCGCACTGGCGCAGCGACGCGCGCGGGATCATCGCCGGGCTGACCGGCTACATCACCAAGGGCCACCTGGCCCGGGCCGCGCTGGAGGCGTCCGCCTGGCAGACCCGCGAGGTGGTCGACGCGATGAACGCCGACTCCGACGTGGCGCTGCGCCGGCTGCGGGTCGACGGCGGAATGACCGCCAACGGGCTGCTGATGCAGTTCCTCGCCGACGTGCTCGACGTGCCGGTGGTCCGGTCCCGGATCACCGAGACCACCTGCCTCGGCGCGGCGTACGCGGCCGGCCTGGCGGTCGGCTTCTGGCCGGACCTGGCGACGCTGCGTGGCCAGTGGCGCTCCGACGCGCAGTGGGAGTCGACGATGGAACCGGCGCACCGGGAGCGGGAGCTGCGCAACTGGCGCAAGGCCGTCCAGCGCACCCTCGACTGGGTGGACTGACCGCCGCGCCGCCCGGAACCTCGTCGAGGCCGCCCAGCGTCGGTCGAGGCCGCCCAGCCCGTTGGGCACCGGCGGCCCCCCGCTCAGTCCCAGCGGTTGCCGGTCAGCTTCTCGTAGACGTCGACGTAGCGGGCCCGGGTCGCCTCGACCACCTCGGCCGGCACCTCAGGCGCCGGGCCCTGCCGGTCCCAGCCGCTCTCCACCGCCCAGTCCCGGACGTACTGCTTGTCGTAGGAGAACTGCGCCCGGCCCGGCTGGTACGACTCCGCCGGCCAGAACCGGGACGAGTCGGAGGTGAGCAGCTCGTCGCCGACGGTCAGCGTGCCGTCCGGCGCCCAGCCCAGCTCGATCTTGGTGTCGGCGACCAGGATGCCCCGGTCGGCGGCCAGCTCGGCCCCCCGGCGGTAGACGTCGAGCGTGATCCGGCGCAGCCGCTCGGCGGTCTCGGCGCCGACCTTGTCCACCACCTCGGCGAAGGTGATCGGCTCGTCGTGCTCGCCCACCGGCGCCTTGGTCGACGGGGTGAAGATCGGCTCGGGCAGGATGGACGCCTCGACCAGCCCGCGCGGCAGCTCGACGCCGGAGACCGCGCCGGTGCGCTGGTACTCCTTCAGGCCGCCGCCGGTCAGGTAGCCCCGGGCGACGCACTCCACCGCGACCATCTCCAGCCGCCGGCAGCGGATCGCCCGACCGGCGAACTCCGCCGGCACGTCGGTGGCGGAGATGACGTGGTTCGGCACCAGGTCGGCGAGCTGCTCGAACCACCACAGCGAGAGCGCGGTGAGCAGCTTGCCCTTGTCGGGGATCGGCGTCGGCAGCACCACGTCGTAGATCGAGATGCGGTCGGAGGCGACCAGGATCAGGTCCTCGCCGTCGGCGTAGACATCCCTCACCTTGCCCGAGTGCAGAAGTTCCACGCGCCCTAGTACACCATGCGGGCCGGCCACGGCCTCCGCCGGTGGCTGCGGGCATCGATGCGTACGCCTGGGATGTGGTGGTGTGGCCGGACGTACGTTGACACCCTCGCGCGCGCCTGCGTGAATGATCCGGCCGCCCGCCCCACCGGTCCGCCAGGAGTTCTTCGTGCCCGTTGCCCGATCCCCGCTGCCCCGCGCCGAAGCGGATCCGGGCCGACGTCGGGTGCTCGCCGCGATGCTGGGTGCGCCGGTGCTCGCGACCGGCGGGCTCACCGGGTGCACCGAGGGCCGGACGGCCCCCGAGGAGACCGGGCCCGTCGAGCTGTCGGTCTTCTGGTACGGCGGGGCGAAGCGGGCCGAACTCACCGAGCGGGTGCTGCGGCTCTACACCGACCGCAATCCCCGCGTCGGTTTCCGGATCACCTGGCAGGGCGCCGGCGGCTACTACGACCGGCTGGCCACCCAGGCCGCGGGCGGCAACGTGCCCGACCTGATCCAGCTCGACGACAGCATGCTCGCCGAGTACGCCCGCCGCGAGATCGTCCTGGACCTCAGCGGGTACGTCGCCGACCACCGCCTGGACCTGCGCACCCTGCCCCAGGGCCTGGTCCGGTACGGGCAGGTCGACGGCCGTACGGTCGGCGTCGCAGCGGCACAGACCGCCGCCGCCGTGGTCTACGACCGCACGCTGCTGCGCCGGCTGCGGCTGCCCGAGCCGAACACGGGAATGTCCTGGGCGGAGTACGTCGCCTGGGCGCGACGGGTCACCCGGGCGAGCGACGGCCGGGTGGCCGGCACGATGGACCCGTCCGGCGACTACCGGGCGCTCTGGCTCTGGCTGCGCGGCCAGGGCGGTGAGTTCTACCGCGGTCGACAGCTCGGCTTCGACGCCGACGCGCTGATCGAATGGTTCGACCTGTGGCGGCGTGCCCGCTCCAGCCGGGCCACCCCGAGCGCCGCACTCGTGGAGCAGGCCGACGGCGGCGAACCCATCCAGCAGCTCGTGGTCACCGGCGCGACGGCCGCCTCGTTCGCCTGGTCGCACCAGCTACCGGAACTCCAACGCCTCACCGACGCCGAGCTGGGCCTGGCCGCCATGCCGGGTCCCCCGGAGGCTCAGTGGCACCGGGCGTCGATGTACTGGGCGGCCTTCCGCGGCACCCGGCACCCCGACCTGGTCGCCGACGTGATCAACTTCCTGACCGGCAACGGCGAGGCGGGCAGCGTGCTCGGTCACGAGCGCGGGCTCAGCCCCAGCCTCGCCGTACGCAGCTACGTCGAGGGCAGCATCACCGAGCCGGCGCAGCGGCGCGCGGCCGCCCTCGGCACCGCACTGGCCGCCCGGCTGGGACCGGCGCCCAGCCCACCGCCGCAGGGCCACCCCCGGGTGCGGGCGCTGCTGCTGGAGGCCGCCGAGAGCATCCGCGGCGGCCGGACCGGCCCTCGGGCGGCGACGACCCGCTTCATGGCCCGGGCGGACGCGGCGCTGGCCGGATAGGGCCGGTCACCACGAGGCCGCCACCGGCGGGGGTGCCGGGTCGGATGTCCTGCCTCGGCCGAGGCAGGGCAGGGCACCGTCGCGCTGCCGGAACACCGGCGCGCCAGCGGCCGCCTCAGCGCGGCGGACCCGCCTCAGCGCGGCGGACCGCCTCGGCGGTTGCGCATCATGCGCATCAGGAGGAAGACGACGCCGGCCACCACGACCAGGCAGCAGAGCAGGCCGATGAAGCCGAAGCCGCCACCACCGCGCCGCCGCCGCGCGGCCTCCACCACGAGCTCACCCGTGCCGGTGGACGCCCAGGCCGCAACGGGCACGAACACCGACAACACGACCGCACCGAAAACGGCGGTCAACCGGCCCCACCACTTACCGAAAGAAGACATGCCCACATCTTCGCCGACAACCGCAACCTCGGCACGTCGGTCAACAGGAACGCGCGCCGCGCCCGGGCACGCCTGGCACCGTTCCGTTGGTCGGCCCGCGCCCCGCACCGCGAGCACCCGGAGCACGGAGTCGTGGATGTCCCAGGCTCGCCACTCCCGCCGGCCGGCCCGCATGTCGGCGGGTGCGTCGTAGTCCGTGGGCGACGAAGCCCGTCGTCGACCGATGCGACACGTCGACGCCGGAGGCAAGATGCGAAGAGGCCCCGGAGAGAATCTCCGGGGCCTCTTCGAGGTGGTAGCGGGGACAGGATTTGAACCTGCGACCTCTGGGTTATGAGCCCAGCGAGCTACCGAGCTGCTCCACCCCGCGTCGGCTCGTTAACTCTAGCGCACCCGACGGGCGATGATCAGCGGACCCCCGATCCTGCGGTAAACCCTGCCCTGACCAGCGCAAACCGGCGCCGGAGGTCGGCACGAGGCACCCGACGCCCCAGCCCGACTCACGCCGCACCCGGCCGCAGTGGCGGTAATGGCACATCTCGGTCCGCTTCCGGGCTCCCGGCCACCTCCGGGCTCCGGCCCGCCTCCGGGCTGCCTCCCTTGGCGCGCACGCTGCCTTCTCGCGCGCGCGAGAATCCGGTGATCAGGACGCCATGGACGTTATCCGGGCTTTTTAAGGTCCATGGAGTCCTGATCACGCCGCCGCACGCCCGCCTGTCCGGTCGTTCGGCCGTGCGTCCGTCGCCAGTGGTGGCCGTTGGCGTTCCTGCACGACCGGTCGCGGTTCTCGCCGCCGTGTTGTCGCCCCCGCCGATGTCCGCCGACGGATCGCGTGACGTCAGTCACTCCGCCTCCACACTGACGCAATGCACGACCGCCGGTCCAGCCAACGGGCGGCGGCAGCGGCAGGCGACGGCAGGCGTTTCAGCGGCAGGTGGGCAGCAGCAGGCGACGGCAGGTGGGCAGCGGCAAGCGGCGGTAGGCGTGCAGCAGGCGGCAGGCAGGCATGCAGCGGCAGGCGGCAAGGAGCCGGAGCCGGAGCCGGAGCCGGAGCCGGAGCCGCGTGATCGTCGGGCAGCGGTGGCCCGGAAATGCGGAACGGCCCCGGATTGAAGTCCGGGGCCGTTCCGACGTGGTAGCGGGGACAGGATTTGAACCTGCGACCTCTGGGTTATGAGCCCAGCGAGCTACCGAGCTGCTCCACCCCGCGTCGGTTCGTATACCGTATCCCACCGACCCCCGTCGCCGCAAAACGACCCCGGGGACACTCCACGACAACCACGACTTGACGGTGTCTGCGGGCACCTACGTCTCCCGGGCGATGGGGCGGCAACGACGACTGGCTGCTCGCGGAGCGCCCCCGCACTGGTACTGACCGCACCGACATGTCGAGGCGGTAGTACAGGGCGAGCGCCTGCCGCTGGGCGTCCGGCAACCGGCGCAGCGCGCCCGCCAGCAGCACGCCGTCCTCGTTCGGCGGCGGCACCGGTTCAGGCGGCCCGGTGGGTGCGGCTCAACGCCACGTGTGGCGCGCGCCCGCCCCACGCCCCACGCCACGCGCCACGCGCCAACGCTGCAATCGCGCCACCGGTCTTGGGCAGCCGGGCGACCACCAGCCGCAGCCACGCCTCCGGCGCCGGGTGGGCGGCCGGTCCGGCCCACAGTGCCGCCAGGTCCGGGCGTACGCCTCCTCCACGGCGACGTGGGACAGCGGGTTGCGGTGCCCGGCCGGTGGTCGCGAACGCGACAGCGCCCCCGGTGCCGGGACCGGAACGGTCCGTCGGCCGGGGGCGCTGTGAGGGCGGTGCGGGTCAGCCGCCCGGGGTGGGTGAGGCGCTGCCACCCGGTGCCGGGGACGCCGGGGCGCTGGGCGTCGGGGACGCGGGAGCGCTGGCGCCGGGTGCCGGGGACGCCGGGGTGCTGGCGGCCTGCTGGGCCCGCTGGAAGGCGGTGAGCGCCTCGTCGAGCGCCTTCAACGCGCGCCCGTACCGCTCGAAGTCGCCCGAGGTCTGCGCGGCCCGGACCTCCGCGATGGCGGTCT
>NZ_WAAS01000113.1:0-20007 GCF_008806585.1 Micromonospora sp. AMSO12t | reverse complement strand
TCACCGCGGTCCTGCTCGCGCTCGCGCTGGCCCCGCCGTTGGTGCTCCGCGACCTGCTCCGGGCGCACGATCCGGCGCAGCCGACCGGCCCCGGCGACCCGCCGGTCGGGCACCGCCCGGCGGACCCGGACCGGTCCGGCACGCCCGTGGACCGGCCGGCGCTGCTGCGGGCCCTCGCCGCCCTCCGGAACGCGCCGGCCCCCGCCGGCGCGCTGCTCGTCGTCGACCTCGACGGACCCGGCCCCGCCTCCGACGGGCACCAGGGCCGCGAGGACGTGCTGGCCGAGGTGCTCCGCCGGGCCCGCGCGGTGGTCGGCCCCCGGGACCTGCTCGCGGACGTCACCGCCACCGGCTTCGCCGTGGTGACCGAGGTCGGGCCGGTGCTGGCGTACGCGCTGGGCACCCGGCTGCTCGCCGCGCTCACCGAGCCGTACCGCGCGGCGGGCGGGCTGCTGCGGCTGCGGGCCGGCATCGGGCTCGCCGAGATCGGCAACGGCGGCCCGGAGGACGTGCTGCGCCAGGCGGACCTGGCCCGGCGGCGGGCCGTGCAGCTCGGCCGGGACCGGGTCGAGTGGTACGACGCCTATCTGGAGGAGCAGCTCGTCCGCCGGCTCGACCTGGAACGGGAGCTGCCCGGGGCGGTCGCCCGAGGCGAGTTGGACCTCGTCTACCAGCCGGTGCTCGACCTGACCGACCGGCAGCCGGTGGGCACGGAGGCGCTGCTGCGCTGGCGCAGCCCGGTGCTCGGCACGGTGCTTCCCGCCGAGTTCCTGCCGGTGGCCGAGGACCTCGACATCGTGGGCGAGCTGGGCTGCTGGGTGCTGGACCGGGCCTGCCGGCAGCTCGCCGCCTGGTCGGCGGGGAGCCGGCAGCTCTGGATGGCGGTGAACGTGACCGTCCGGGAGCTGACCTTCCCCGACTTCGTGCCGCGGACGGCGGCCGTGCTCGACGCGTACGGGTTGTCGCCGGACCGGCTGGTGGTCGAGGTGGCGGAGCCCCGGGTGGGTGCCGAGCTGCCGACGGTGGTGGCCCGGCTGGCCGGGCTGCGCTCGCTGGGCGTGCGCACCGCGCTGGACGACTTCCGGGCCGAGCACGCCTCGCTGGCGCAGCTCCGCCGGTTGCCGATCGACCTGCTCAAGGTCGGCCCGCAGCTGGTGGACCCGGCGGACCCGCAGCGCCCGCTGATCGACGTGGTGGTGAACGTGGGGGACCGGCTGGGGCTGGACATCGTGGCCGAGGAGTTGGAGTCGGCGAGCCTGGTCGACGGCGCGCGGGGGGCCGGCTGCCGGTACGGGCAGGGCTTCGCGCTGGCCCGCCCGGCCACCGCCGAGCGGGTCGAGGCGTACTTCGAGGAGTTCCCGTCGGCCTCGCGCTGACCGGGCGGCGACGTTCCCCCGCCCCCGCCTGGTTGACTCTGACACCGTGTCAGGGCCGAACGTGTGAGGGGCCATGTTCACCATCGGAGACTTCGCCAGGCTCGGCCGAGTGTCGGTCCGCATGCTGCGTCACTACGACAGCATCGGGCTGCTCCGCCCGGCCGCCGTCGACCCTCACACCGGGTACCGGTCCTACCGGGCCGAGCAGCTCCGCCGGCTCAACCGGGTGATCGCCCTCAAGGAACTGGGACTCACCCTCGGGCAGGTGCGGGCGATCATCGACGACGCCGTCGAGGTCGCCGAACTGCGCGGCATGCTGCGGCTGCGCCGGTCCCAGCTGGAGGCTCAACTGGCGGCCGACACCGCCCGCCTGGCCGGGGTCGAGGCGAGGCTCCGCATGATCGAGACGGAGGGTCGGATGACCAGCCAGGACGTCGTACTCAAGGAACTGCCCGCGGTCCGGGTGGCGGAGCTGACCGGGGTGGCCCGCAGCTACGAGACGCCGGACATCTCCACGGTGATCCAGCCGCTCTACCCGGAGCTGTTCCGGCGCCTCGGCGCGGCGGGCGTCGTGCCCTCCGGCCCGGGGCTGGCCTGGTACGAGGCGACGGGGGAGGGCGAATCTGTCATGGTGCACGCCGGGGTGACGGTGACCGCCGACCCCTCGGCGGCCCGGGACTTCGGCGTCGTCGACCTGCCCGCGGTGCCCACCGCGGCGACGATCATCCACCACGGGCCGATGGACGAGGTGGAGGGCAGCATCCAGGTGCTCGCCACCTGGATCGAGGCGAACGGCTGGCGGGCCGACGGGTACACCCGCGAGTTGTACCTGGACTACTGCCCGGACGAGCCCGAGAAGGGCGTCACCGAACTCCAGTTGCCGGTGGTCGCGGCGTGAGCGGCGGCCCGACCCGGGTGCGGGTCGGGCCGCCGGTGGTGTCGGAGGCGGCCGGTCCGGCCGCCTTCGACACCGGCGTCACCGCAGGTAGGGGCCGGTGTCGCCGACCTTGCCCGGCGCCGGGTTGCCCGGCAGGTCCAGCACGTACACCCGCAGGTTGCCCTGTCCGCTGACCGTCGCCGTCAGGGTCCCGTTGGTGACCGTCCGGACGTCGCCGGTGACCGCGTCGGTGTAGCGGCCGTTGGGCACGCCGGTGAACGTCGCGCTCCCGGAGACCGTGACCAGCGCGAAGCTGTCCACGCCGCCGGCGGTGAAGCGCCGCTTGTACGCCATGGAGTTGCCGCTGATCCCCTCGGTCGAGTACTGCCCCTTCTGCAGGGCCGGCACTGCCCGGCGGATCAGGTTGAGCCGCTGCACGTGCTTGACCAGCGGCTTGTCCAGCGTGCTGGCCACGGGGCCGGTGGCCGAGGCGACCCGGCCGAAGCCCGCCGCGGTGACCGTGCCCGCCAGGTGACCGCCGTAGTAGGCGCGCCCGGTGGTGGCCAGCGGGCAGGTCGGCCCGCAGTCGATCTTCGCGCCCTTTTGGAACTCGATCTCCGAGCCGTAGTAGAGCGTCGGGATACCCCGGAACGTCCACATGAGGCTCATGTTCTCCGCCCAGGCGCCGGTGCCCCCGGTGTAGCGGGTGTTCGACTTGTTCGGGCCGTAGTCGTGGCTGTCGACGTACACGACGTTGTAGGTCGCGTCGTTGTAGCTGTCGTCGGAGTCCTTGCCGTTGCCGAAGGCGTTGTTCGCGTCGCCGAAGTTCATGTGCATGCGCATGTCGATGACGTTCATGCCGGAGAACTTCGAGTGGTCCGGCGCGTGGTAGGTGTTCCCGCGCAGGAACGCGTTGTCGCTGGTCGGCTGCCCGTTCGGGCCGAGTAGCTGCTCGTGGTCGTACTGCTCGATGGCGGCGCGCACGTCGTCGGGGCTGTACTCCTTGCGCTCCTTCCAGGTGAAGAACTGCGCCGAGTGGTTCACCGAGCCCCGGTTCCACTTGTCGTTGACGAACGCGGCGACCTCACCGAAGACGTAGAAGTCCCGGCCCTTCTCACCGTGCCTGGCCAGCGCGTGCTGCTGGATCGCCGGCAGGAAGCGCCGGTTCCAGGTGACGCGGGGGATGTGCACGGCGGTGTCGATGCGGAAGCCGTCGACCCCCATGTCGATGAACTTGTTGTACGTGTCGATCAGGTACTTCTGCACGGTGGCGTTCTCGGTGTTGAAGTCGGCCAGGTCCTCGTGCAGCCAGCAGCTACGTGAGTCCTCGCCCTCCCAGTTGCCGATCCAGCACTGGTGGTACAGGTCGGCCGGGAAGAGCTTGCTGGTCGGGGTCGGCCACTGGCACTCGTAGAGGCGGAAGCCCTCGGGGCTGGTGCCGGCCGGGGCACCCCAACGCGGGCACTGGTTGCCGGTCGGCGCGGTGGTCGACCAGACGTCGCCGTTGTAGGGCCGTCCCTTGGCGAGGGCATTCTGCGCCGGGGTCAGCTCCGGGTCGGTGCCGGGGTGCTCGACCATGGGGTCGTACGAGCGGCCCGGCTCCTGCTTGCTGTACATCCACTTCCACTGCTCGTCGCGGGCGCCGTACACCGTGGGGGTGAACAGGCCCTTGGCGCCCCAGCGGGAGCTGTGGTTGTAGACCACGTCCTGGAAGACCTTGATCCCCTTGGCGTGCGCGGCGTTGATCAGGTCCTGGTAGCTCGCGCCGGGGCTCTCCAGCCGCGGGTCGACCCGCTGGAAGTCCCAGCCGTGGTAGCCGTGGAAGTCGTAGTCGGACCGGTTCAGCACGACCGGGGTGATCCAGAGGGCGGAGAAGCCGAGCCCCTTGACGTAGTCGAGCCTGTCGATCAGGCCCTTGAAGTCGCCGCGGAACATCGGGTCGTCGTTGGCCGCGTTGCCCGACTTGACGTGCTGGCTGCCGCCCCGGTTGTTGGTGGCGTCGCCGTCGGCGAACCGGGCGGTCATCACGAAGTAGATGCTGTCCTCGCGGGGGTCGCCGCCGAGCGGGGTGCCGGCCGCGGGCGGGGGCGTGCTGGTGCCGGTGGTGACCGCCACGGGGGCACTGGCCGGGGAGGTGTTGCCGGCCGCGTCGTACGCCCGGACGGTGTACTCGTAGCGGGTCTGCGGGCTCAGCGCGTCGTCGACGTGGCCGGTACCGGCGGTGGTCACCGTGACGGTGCCCTGCGACCCGCCGGTGCGGGTGAGCCGGTAGCCGGTGACCCCGCGGTCGTCGGTGGCCGCGGCCCAGGAGACCGCGACGCGCAGCCCGTTCGCGGTCGCGCCCAGCCCGGTGGGGGTGGACGGCGCGGTGGTGTCCGGCGTGTCGGGCGGGCACGGTGCGGCCGCGCCGGCGGTCACCACCCCCGCCTTGACGGTGCTCACCCCGGCGCCCAGGGTGTAGTCCGCGCCGTTGTTGTTGTCCCAGGCGCCGGCGCCGTTGTTGAACGCCGCCCGGAGCGTGGCGGCGGTGCCGAGGTCGACCACCCGGCGGGCCCATCCGGCGCAGCCGGCCTGCATCGGCGCGCCGGGGACGGTGGTCCAGGCCCCGCCCGCGGGCTGGTAGTGGATGTTCGCGGCGGCCCAGCCCCTGGTCCCGACGTGGTACCAGACGTCGGCCGTCCGGCCGGCCGGCGGGTTCGACGGGGTGGGCGTGGGCGAGGGGGTGCCGGCACAGGGGTCGCCCGTGCCGACCACGCCGTCCGCGACGGTCACCGTCCCGGTGCCGGTGCGGTAGTTCGCGCCCCGGTTGTTGTCCCAGGTGGCGCCGTTGTGGTTGAACACCACCTGGAGGCCGGTGGCGGTACCGGCGTCGATGGTGCGTTTGCGCCAGCCGGCGCACGCCGCCTCCATCGCCACCCCGGGCACGGCCGTCCACGCGCCGCCGTCCGGCGCGTAGTGGACGTTGACCTGGCCGGTCCAGGTGGCGGCGGGTCGGTAGTAGACGGTCACGGAGTTCGCGGCGGAGGCGGTGCTGAGCGGGGCCAGCCCGACGGCGATCCCGGCGGCCAGCGCGGCCGCGATCGTCCGTCGTCGTCGTCCGGTGCTGGGATGCATCGGAGCTCCTCGGGGGTGGTAGTCGGCGAGGGCCGAGGGGGACGGGGTGCCTTGCGTGACAGCCGTCGACTGTGGGGGATTGTCCGGACCGGACAGTGACGTGACGGATAACGTCACAGGATGACGAATGTTTCTGCAAGGTCTTGCAAGTGGCGAGAAAGTTACCACCATCAACGTCACGACACCAGACGTTCACACTGATCGGACAGAGGCCCGTCCGGCCCCGGACGTGCGGAGCCGGACGCGCGGTGGCCCCGGCCGCCGCCGCGCGGCCCCGGGTGATCGATTAACCGGTTAAGTCGACAGGCGCGGGGCGGCGCCCACGAGGTCCCGCCGTCGCCTCGGCCGGGAGGTCGACGGGCGGGGCGCCCGGCTCAGCTCGCGCGCGGCGGGGCCGTGCTGCCCCGGGGCGTGAGGTGGGCGGTCCCGTCCTGCACCTGCCGGGCCGGCGCGCCGCCGATCACCGCCAGCAGTTCCCGGGCGGCGTGCGCGCCGTACGCCGGGATGTCCCGGCCGAGCGCGGTCAGCGGCGGGTGCACCAGCTGGCAGAGCGGCGAGTCGTCCCAGGCCACGATGGACACCTCGCCCGGCACGGCGAGGCCCATCTCCTGGGCCACCGACAGCCCCGCTATCGCCATCACGTCGTTGTCGTAGATCACGGCGGTGGGGCGGCCGGCCGAGCTGAGCAGCCGCCGGGTGGCGCGCGCCCCCTCCTCGCCGGTGTAGTCCGACGGCACGGTGACCGCGTCGGCCAGGCCGAGCCGGCGGCACACCTGGGTGAACGCCTCGGTGCGGATCTCGGTGTGCAGCAGGGCGGGCAGGCCGCCGACGCGGGCGATCCGGCGGTGGCCGAGGGCGACCAGGTACTCCACGGTCTCGACCAGCGCCGCCGCGTCGTCGGACCAGACGCTGGCCAGCCCGCCGGTGCCGCCCGGGCCGCCGATCACCACCGCGGGCAGGCCCAGTTCCTCCAGCACCGGCACCCGGCGGTCGTCGGCGCGCAGGTCGCAGACGAGGACGCCGTCGACGCGGCGCTCACCCCACCACCGGCGGTAGACCGCGACCTCCGCCTCCTGGTCGGCCACGACCTGGAGGGTGAGCGCGTACGACCGGGCGGAGAGTTCGGCCTCGACGCCGCTGATCAGCTCCATGAAGAACGGCTCGATGCCGAGCGTGCGGGCGGGGCGGCAGAGGGTGAGGCCGACCGCGTCGGCGGTGGCCCCGGAGAGGGAGCGGGCGGCGCGGCTCGGGTTGAAGCCGATCTCGGCGGCGATGGCGAGGATCCGCTGCCGGGTGGCCTCGGAGACCCCGGGCTGGCCGTTCAGCGCATAGGAGACCGCCCCCTTGGACACCCCGGCGCGGCGGGCGACGTCGGCGATCGTGGGTCGCTTCACCGGCGTACTCCTCCAACTCTCCCGCCCGGGCGGGTGTCACCACGAGGCCGGGGCGACCGGCGGCGGTCCACGCTACTGCACCCGGCGCGGGGAAGGCCGGCGCGACCGGTGCGCGGCGTCGGGCCGGTCGCCGGCTTTCCCGGTTAAGTGATCTGGTGTGGTTCGGCTCGGTCCCTTGCCGCACCGCCAGCCTGCGTTCCGCTGTCTCGCAGGAATGCCTCCACCTCCCATGATCGCGCTCCCACGACCGGTGCAGATTACCGTGAGACACCGATCGTGACTGCCCGTTGACAGCGCCGAAACTGCCCCGTACGGTGGCGGAACTTATCCGGTTCAGTCAACGACTCTCGATGTCGGGAGCGTTCCCATCTGGCGCGGAGGATGACATGAGACGGTCCTTGACGCACTGGGCCAGGGCGGCCGCCGTCGGCGCGGTCAGCCTGGTCATGGTCGCGGCGTGCAGTGGCAACAGCGGAGGTGGCGGCGACTCCCAGGCGGGTGGCCAGGTCACCCTGAAGATCAACTTCTGGGGCGACTTCGGGCTCGACGAGCTCAAGGCGAAGTACGAGGACGCCAATCCGAACGTCAAGATCAGCCTGAACACCGGCGAGTACAACGCCCAGCACGAGGACCTGCAGAAGAAGCTCGTCGCCGGCTCCGGCGCGCCGGACATCGCCGCCGTCGACGAGGGCTTCGTCGTCCAGTTCCGCGGCCAGGCCGACAAGTTCGTCAACCTGCTCGACAAGGGCGCCGGCACGTACGAGCAGAAGTACCTGCCGTGGAAGTGGAAGCAGACCCTGACGCCCGACGGCAAGACCCAGATCGGCCTCGGCACCGACGTCGGCGGCCTGGCCATGTGCTACCGCACCGACCTGTTCAAGGCCGCCGGCCTGCCCACCGGGCGCGACCAGGTCTCCGCGCTCTGGCCCACCTGGGACAGGTTCATCGAGGTCGGCCAGCAGTACACGGCCAAGAGCGGCAAGAAGTTCATCGACGCCGGCACCAACATCTTCAACCCCGTCCTCGGGCAGCAGCCGGTCGGCTTCTACGACGAGAGCGAGGCGCTCAAGATGGACGGCGGCCCCAAGGTCGCCTTCGACGTGGCGGCCCGGACCATCGCCGCGGACCTCTCGGCCAACCTCACCGCGTTCTCGCCCGAGTGGAACAGCGGCTTCGTCAAGGGCAACTTCGCCGTGCTCGCCTGCCCGGCCTGGATGCAGGGGCACATCAAGAACACCGCCCCCGGCACCAGCGGCAAGTGGGACGTGGCCGCGATCCCCGGCGGGGGCGGCAACTGGGGCGGCTCGTTCCTGACCATCCCCAAGCAGGGCAGGAACGTCGACGAGGCGTACAAGTTCGTCGCGTGGCTGATCCAGCCCGAGCAGCAGATCGAGATCTTCAAGAAGGTCGGCAACCTGCCCTCCCAGCCGGCGCTCTACCAGGACCCGGCGATCAAAGACTTCACCAACCCCTTCTTCAACAACGCCCCGGTGGGTCAGATCTTCTCCAAGACCGCGGAGAGCCTGACCCCGCAGTACCTCGGCAAGCGCAACGGCCCGACCCGGGTGGCGGTGGAGAACGTCCTCAACCGGCTGGCCACCGGAAACCTGAAGGGCAAGCCCGACCAGGCGTGGACCGAGGCGGTCAAGGAAGCCGAGAAGGCCGCCAGGTCCTGACCGCGCGCCGGTCGGGGCGGGCCCGTGCCGCGCCCCGACCGGCCCTTACTTCGGTGCCTGGAGGTGCCCCGATGTCCACCACCCGCGCCGCCCCCACGGCGCCCCGGCCCGGCCAGGAGCCCGGTGCGACGGCCGAACGCCGGGGCCGCCGACCAGAGCCGGGCGGCTGGCGTACCCGGTTGTACCGCTTCGACGTGCGCTACGTGCCGTACCTGCTGATCGCCCCGTTCTTCCTGCTCTTCGCCGTCTTCGGGCTCTTCCCGATCGTCTTCAACGGCGTCGTCGCCCTGCGCCACTGGCGGCTCGACGACCCGACGCTCACCGGCTGGGCGGGGCTGGAGAACTTCCGCCGCCTCTTCACCGACGACGACTTCTTCAACGCGCTCGCCAACACCTTCGGCATCTTCCTGCTCTCCACCGTGCCGCAGCTGCTGCTGGCGCTGATCGTCGCGTCGCTGCTGAACCGGAAGCTGCGGGCCCAGACCTGGTTCCGGGTCGGGGTCCTGCTGCCGTACATCACCCCGGTGACGGCCTCCACGCTGATCTTCTCCGTGGTCTTCGCCCGGGACACCGGCATCGCCAACTGGGCGCTGTCGCTGCTCGGCATCGGCGAGACCGAGCCGATCGACTGGCGGTCCGCGAAGTGGTCCTCGTGGATCGCCATCGCCACCATGGTCAACTGGAAGTGGATCGGCTACAACGCGCTGCTCTACCTGGCCGCCATGCAGTCCATCCCGCGCGACGTCTACGAGGCCGCCGCCGTCGACGGGGCCGGGCCGTGGCGCCAACTGTGGCGGATCACCGTGCCGATGATCCGGCCCGTGGTCATCTTCACCGTCGTGCTCTCTACCATCGGCGGCCTGCAACTGTTCACCGAGCCGATGCTCTTCGACGCCAACCCGGCCCTGGGCCTCGGCGGCGACGACGGGCAGTGGCAGACCGTCGCGCAGCTCATCTACAAGGTCGGCTGGCGGGACCTCAACCTCGGCTACGCCGCCGCCATGTCCTGGGCGCTCTTCCTGGTCATCCTGCTCGTCGCGGCGATCAACGCCGTCATCACCAACCGCCTGGGAGGTGGTAAGCGGTGAGCGCGAGGAGTGAGCTTGCGAGCCCCGCAGTAGCGAACGAAAGGTGGCACAGGTGAGTGCCTCGAATCCCCGGCGGGGGGCGCTTATGGGCCGGGCGCCGCAGCACATGCCCGGCACCGTCTGGACCTACCTGTTCCTGAGCGTCGTGATCGCGTTCTCGGCGTTCCCGCTCTACTGGATGTTCGTCATCGCCACGAACACCGACGAGGCGCTGGCGCAGATCCCGCCGCAGGTGCTGCCCGGCGGTCAGCTCGTCACCAACCTGCGGGAGGTCTTCTCCATGCAGGACGTGTTCTTCCTCCAGTCGCTCGGCAACAGCGTGATCGTGTCGTCGGTGGTGACGGCGTCGGTGCTCTTCTTCTGCGCGCTGGCCGGCTTCGCCTTCGCCAAGCTGCGGTTCAAGGGGCGCAACGCGCTGATGGTCATGGTCGTCCTGACCATGACGGTGCCGAACCAGCTCGGCGTCGTCGCCCTCTACATCCTGATGGGCCGGATGCCCGGCGAGGGCGGCTGGAACGGCACCCTCCTCGCGGTGATCGTGCCCGGCCTGGTCACTGCGTTCGGCGTCTTCTACATGCGGCAGTTCATCCTCGACGCGGTCCCCGACGAGCTGGTCGAGGCCGCGCGGATGGACGGCGCGAGCACCATGCGGATCTTCTGGAGCGTGGTGGTGCCGGCGGTCCGGCCCGCCATGGCGGTGCTCGGCCTGCTGACCTTCGTCGCCACCTGGAACGAGTTCCAGTGGCCGCTGATCACCCTCGGCGGCACCGACTACCCGACCTCGATGGTCGCCCTCTCCGACCTCGCCAGCGGCAACTACGTGCTGTACCGGCGGGTGCTGGCCGGCGCCCTGGTCGCCACCCTCCCGCTGCTGGTGATGCTCTTCATCGGCGGCCGTCAGATCGTCCGAGGAATCATGGAAGGCGCGGTGAAGTCGTGACCCGGCAAGCGTTGCACGAGGGCTGGACCCTGCGGGCGGTGGAGGGGCCGCAGGTGCCGGCCGCGATCGCGGGCCGCGCGGTGCCGGCCACCGTTCCCGGCTGCGTGCACACCGACCTGCTGGCCGCCGGCCTGATCCCCGACCCGTACCTGGACGACAACGAGAAGGGGCTCGCCTGGATCGGCCGCACCGACTGGGTCTACGAGGCCACCTTCACCCATCGGCCGGGCGGCGACGAGCGGGTCGACCTGGTTTGCGCCGGCCTCGACACCGTCGCCACGCTCACCCTCAACGGCGCCGAGGTCGGCCGCGCCGAGAACATGCACCGTGGTCGCCGCTTCGACGTCCGGTCGCTGCTGGTCGCCGGGTCCAACACCCTGGCCGTACGCTTCGACTCCGCCTACCGCTACGCCGAGGCGCAGCGGGACCGGCTCGGGGACCGGCCGAACGCCTACCCGGAGCCCTTCCCGTTCATCCGCAAGATGGCCTGCAACTTCGGCTGGGACTGGGGGCCGACCCTGGTCACCGCCGGCATCTGGCAGGAGATCGGGCTGCACGCCTGGTCCACGGCGCGGCTGGCCGTCGTGCGTCCCCTGGTGACCGTCGAGGCCGGCGACGGCCGGGTGGAGCTGCACGTCGAGGTCGAACGGGCCGGCGCCGCGCCGCTCACCGTGCGGGCGACCGTCGCCGGCGCGGCGGCCGAGGCGACGATCCCGGCGGGGGAGCGCACGGCCGTGCTGACCCTCACCGTCCGCGACCCGGCGCTCTGGTGGCCCAGGGGGTACGGCGAACAGCCGCTGCACCCGCTGGAGGTGACCCTGCACGACGCCGACGACCATCCGCTCGGCACCTGGTCGCGGCGGATCGGGTTCCGCTCGGTACGCCTCGACACCACCCCCGACGCGCACGGCACCCCGTTCGCCCTGCACGTCAACGACACCCCGGTCTTCGTCCGGGGGATGAACTGGATCCCCGACGACGCCTTCCCCACCCGGATCACCCGGGACCGGTTGGCGCACCGGTTCCGGCAGGCCGCCGACGCGAACGTCAACCTGCTGCGCGTCTGGGGCGGCGGCCGGTACGAGTCGGACGACTTCTACGACCTCGCCGACGAGCTGGGCCTGCTCGTGCAGCAGGACTTCCTCTTCGCCTGCGCCGCCTACCCCGAGGAGGAGCCGCTGCGCGCCGAGGTGGCCGCCGAGGCCACCGAGCAGGTGGTCCGGCTGGCGCCGCACCCGTCGCTGGTGCTCTGGACCGGCAACAACGAGAACATCTGGGGCTGGCACGACTGGGACTGGCAGGAGCCCCTCGCGGGGCGCACCTGGGGACGCGGCTACTACCTGGAGCTGCTGCCCCGGATCGTCGGCGAGCTGGACCCGACGCGGCCGTACTGGCCGGGCAGCCCGTGGTCGGGCCGCGAGGAGATCCACCCCAACGACCCGGCGCACGGCACCACGCACATCTGGGACGTCTGGAACACCGACGACTACACGAAGTACCGCGAGTACGTGCCGCGCTTCGTCGCCGAGTTCGGCTACCAGGCCCCGCCCGCGTACGCGACGCTGCGCCGGGCGCTGTCCGACGAGCCCCTCGCGCCCGACTCGCCCGGCATGGCGCACCACCAGAAGGCCATCGACGGCGATGCCAAGCTCCGGCGGGGGCTCGACGGGCACCTGCCGGCACCGGCGGACTTCGACGACTGGCACTGGCTGACCCAGCTCAACCAGGCGCGCGCGATCCAGCTCGCCGTCGAGCACTTCCGCTCCCACCGGGACGTCTGCGCCGGCACCATCGTCTGGCAGCTCAACGACTGCTGGCCGGTGACCTCGTGGTCGGCCGTCGACGGCGACGGCCGCCGCAAGCCCCTGTGGTACGCGCTGCGCCGGGCGTACGCCGACCGGCTGCTGACCGTCCAGCCCCGCGCGGGTGGCCTGGCCCTGATCGCGGTCAACGACGGGGCGACCCCGTGGCGGGCGACCGCATCGGTGACCCGGCTGACCCTGGCCGGCGAGCCACGGGCGAAGACCACGCTGGAGCTGGACGTCGGTGCGTACGCCAGGATCGAGCTGGCGCTGCCGGCGGAGCTGGCGCGGCCGGACGAGGCCCGGCGCGAGCTGCTGGTGGCCGAGGCGGGCGGGACGGCCGAGCGGGCGCTCTGGTTCTTCGCCGAGGACCGCGACGCCGACTGGCCGGCGGCCCGGTACGACGCGGCGGTCGAGCCGGTCGACGGCGGCCAGCGGGTCCGGGTCACCGCCCGCACGATCCTGCGGGACGTGACGCTCTTCCCGGACCGCCTCGACCCGGCGGCCGAGGCCGACGAGGCGCTGGTCACCCTCCTGCCGGGGGAGTCGGCCACGTTCACGGTGCGCGCGGACGCCCCGCTGGACCCGGCGGCCCTGACCACCCGCCCCGTCCTACGCTGCGTCAACGACCTCGCCGGCTGACCCGGCCGGTGCCACGACGGAGATCTTGGCAAGATTCGGCCCCCGGAGGGGCCGTTCCGTACCAAGATCTCCGTCGGGCGCACCCCCAGGGCGGGCGGCCCGGTGTCTGGGGAAGGATCCATCAGGAGCGGAGGGCCGGCCGGGGGCGGGAGCCGACCCGCCGGAGGTCGCACCAGCCACAGGGAGAACCATGATCGCGGAGCACATTCGTGACGCGTCGGCCACGGCGGTCGTGTTCGGTTTCTTCGCGTCCGGCTGGTTCGGCTGGGCGCAGGAGGCGCCGCCCCGGCGGTGGCCACCGTTCCTCGGCGCCGGATCGGTGCTCTCGTTGCTCACCGCGGTCGCCGGCGGCATCCTGACCTGGCGGCGCTGGTCCGACCCGACGGCCTTCGACGCCGACACCAGCCGTGCCTTCGGAGTCGTCGTGGGCATCGAGTTCGGCGTCGCCGCGCTCGGTGCCGGGCTGCTCGCCCTGCGGCGCCGACGGGACCTGATCCCGGTCTGGGTCGCCCTCGTGGTGGGCCTGCACCTGTTCCCGGTCGCGGCGCTGATCGACTATCCGCTGGTCCACGTGGTCGCCGCCCTGGTGACGGCGGTGGCGCTGGCGGCGGTGCCGGTGGCCCGGGCCCGCGCCGTCGCGGTGAGCGCGGTGGTCGGTCTCGGCGTGGGCGCGGTGTTGCTCGCCGCCGCCGTGTCGTCGCTGGTCATCGCCCTGGTCGCGTACTGAGGCGGGCTCGGTCGACGCTGCGAGTTGAAGGTGTTGGCCACTCTCGGCGTCGCCGGTCGGCTGCGCCGCGACGGCCTGGTCTTCCCCGACACCCCGGCCGCGATCCGGTACGCCCGGGCCGTCGTGCTGCCCGGCGGAGAAGGCCTGGCCGGCGACGACGCTCAGGAGGCGGCCAGGGCTGGGTGAGCAGCGTCGTCACGCTCCGGATGAGGAAGAAAGTGCGAGCGGCAGCGACGAGGTCGGGGTGGTGACTGGCGGCCCGTGCCCGCCGCTACCAGACGATCACGTCGAAGGTGAACGTCTTCCCTGGTTCGTAGCGCTTGACGGTCAACCACGCCCAACGTTTTTCTGTCGTCCGCACACAGAAGGACTGGTCTGTCCGGAGTTGTTCGCTGAGGATGTCGTTCTGTCGGGTGACGGACGTCTCGCAGGCGCTTTCGGACGGCGTCCCGTCGATCACGACGACGTCACCAGGGGTCCGCACCGGTGGGGTCCCGCGGTTCAGATACACGTCCAGGCCCTGGCCGGCCGAATAACCGTACTGGACGTTCCAGTTCGTAGCCGTGGAGTCGAGGTCGAGGGAGTAGCTCATCGAGAGAGTGACTCCCTCGTCGGCGCGACTCGGAGGCTTCACGCCGTCGGAGGTCGGGCTCACGGTGCTGCTCGGAGCGGGGGCGTCGGTCGGGTCGGTGGGACGGCCGGTCGGTGTCGCCGGGAAGGTCGGCGCTGAGGTGGGGGACGTCGGGACAGCGCTGGTCGGTCGGTCGTCGGGGCTGGGGGTCGCCGCGACCGTCGTGGGTTTACCCGTACTCCGGCCCACGATGCGGTCGGTGGCCGCGCCGGTCACCGCCGACAGGACCACCAGGATCATCACCACCACGGTGGCGAGTACGGGGCGGCGCTGCATCCAGAGCCACCCCAGCGCCCAGCAGGCCGCGGCGAGGCCGGCGAGCCCGACCGCCACCACGGCCCAGGCGCCGGCGCTGGTCAGGTACTGCATGACGCCCGCCACCGCGCCCACCACGCCGGCAGCCGTCGACACCAGCACGACCCGTCTGTCCGAAGGTGGTGGACTCGGCTGGTTCACTGCGCCGCTCCGGGTCGCTCACCGGTGCCGAGGCAAAGATCGGGGGACATGGCTCAATTCGACGCCGCACTCCTCAGTGGAGCCAGGAAGTGTTGCCCATCCGACAGTCCTGCTCGGGGTGCGGTTACGGGATGGACAAACGTCCTTGCTGCGCCTCATTGCATCGACAGGCAACAATGACGAGGCATCGACGTCTCTCTCGGGAGGTATTACATGAGTCGTTTTCGTCGCATACTGCTCGCGATGGCGCTCGTCGTCACTGCGGCGCTGCTGGTACCGGCCACACCAGCCAGTGCCGTTGGTCAGCCGGTGAAGATCTGTTTCCAGGTCGGTGAGTTCGGCGGTCGGCCGATCTTCGACTGTCATGAGATCGTGCTGCCGGAGTTCAAACCGAGACCGATCGGGCCGATCGAGTGTCTGAGTTGCCCGCCGGTCTACGAGTTGTGGGACCGGATCGACCCGGAGAAGCGCTTCGAGTATCTGAACCGGCTGGGTCGGGGCATGTCGCTGCTGGGGGAGGCGGCACAGGCCGTGGACCCGATCAAGGCGGAGCGCCTGCGGGAGTTGGCGACGGAGAGCTTCTGGTCGTCGGCGAAACTGCTGGAGGGTTCAGAGGTGAAGCTCCGCCAGGTCGGCTGGGCGGACCTGGAGAACGAGAAGTTCCACGGCGACCCGGATCCGCAGCCGTCGCTGGTGGCGAGCGGGGAGAACCTGGTTGGCGGGCTCGAACTGATGCAGAAGGCGCTCGGTGATCCGCAGCCGGAGCCCAACATCGCGGCGGCGATGGCCCGCTTCGACCAGGCGTACAAGGACCTCGGAACGCTGTTCGCCGGCTGAGCCCTCGGTTGCCACGGGTGCGACGGTCCCGGATGCGTCGCACCCGGTGCACGACACCGTTGTCCTTCTGACGTCGTGGACGATTCGCCGCCGGCTGGTGGCGCGGCGCGGCCCGGACGTCACCGCCTGATGTCACCAACGACTCAGCTCGACAGCGTCCGTACGACCCTTCGCCCCAGGCGAAGGGTCGTACGGCGTCACCGTCCCGGGAGCACGGGTACCCGCTCACGAAGACGGCCCGCCGCAGCGGCTACTCCGGGACGCGGCGGTAGGCGCCGTCACTGGCCGAGGTGGCCATCGAGGCGTACGCGCGCAGCGCTGCCGACACCGGCCGCTGCCGGTCGACCGGGGTGTACGGCTTGTCGCGCTTCTCCTGCGCGATGCGCCGGGCCTCCAGCACGTCGGGGGCCACGTTCAGCTCGATCGACCGGCCCGGGATGTCGATGACGATCTCGTCGCCGGACTCGACAAGGGCGATCAGCCCGCCGGAGGCCGCCTCCGGGGAGGCGTGCCCGATGGAGAGCCCGGAGGTGCCGCCGGAGAATCGGCCGTCGGTGAGCAGCGCGCAGGAGCGGCCCAGCCCCCGGCCCTTGAGGAACGAGGTGGGGTAGAGCATCTCCTGCATGCCGGGGCCGCCCTTCGGCCCCTCGTAGCGGATCACCACCACGTCGCCGGCGACGATCCGCTTGTTGAGGATCGCCTCGACGGCGTCGTCCTGGGACTCGTAGACCTTGGCCGGGCCGCGGAAGGTCAGGCACTCCTCGGGCACCCCGGCGGTCTTCACCACGCAGCCGTCCGGCGCGAGGTTGCCGTGCAGGATCGCCAGGCCGCCGTCGGCGCTGTAGGCGTGCGCGAGGTCCCGCACGCAGCCCCCGGCGGCGTCGGTGTCCAGCGACGACCAGCGGTTGGTGGTGGAGAACGGCTCGACGGTGCGCACCCCGCCCGGGGCGGCGTGGAACAGCTCGACCGCCTCCGGCGTCGGCGAACCGCCCCGGACGTCCCAGTCGGCGAGCCAGCGCTCAAGGTTGGGGGAGTGCACCGCGTGCACGTCCCGGTGCAGCAGGCCGGCCCGGTCCAGTTCGCCGAGGATGGCCGGGATACCGCCGGCCCGGTGCACGTCCTCCATGTGGTAGTTCGGGGAGTTCGGGGCGACCTTGGCCAGGCAGGGCACCCGGCGGGAGACGGCGTCGATGTCGGCGACGCCGAAGTCCAGCTCGGCCTCGCGGGCGGCGGCGAGCAGGTGCAGGATCGTGTTGGTCGAGCCGCCCATCGCCACGTCGAGCGCGACGGCGTTCTCGAACGCGGCCCGGCTGGCCACCGCGCGGGGCAGCACGGAGGCGTCGTCGCCGTCGTACCACCGCTTGGCGATCTCCACGGCGGTGCGGCCGGCCTCGACGAAGAGCGACCGGCGCGCGGCGTGGGTCGCCAGCGTCGAGCCGTTGCCCGGCAGTGCCAGGCCGATCGCCTCCGTGAGGCAGTTCATCGAGTTGGCGGTGAACATGCCGGAGCAGGAGCCACAGGTCGGGCAGGCCGACCGCTCGATCTCGCCGAGCTGGTCGTCGGTGACGGCCTCGTTGGAGGAGGCGATCATCGCGTCGATCAGGTCGATCTTGGAGTGCACGACGCCCTCGATCGCCACGGTCTTGCCGGCCTCCATCGGCCCGCCGGAGACGAAGACGGCCGGGATGTTCAGCCGCAGGGCGGCCAGCAGCATGCCCGGGGTGATCTTGTCGCAGTTCGAGATGCAGACCAGGGCGTCGGCGCAGTGCGCATTGACCATGTACTCCACCGCGTCGGCGATCAGCTCCCGGCTGGGCAGGGAGTAGAGCATGCCGCCGTGGCCCATGGCGATGCCGTCGTCCACGGCGATGGTGTTGAACTCGCGGCCCACCCCGCCGGCCTCCGCCACCGCCTCGGCGACCAGACCGCCCATGTCCTTGAGGTGCACGTGACCGGGCACGAACTGGGTGAAGCTGTTGGCGATGGCGACGATCGGCTTGCCGAAGTCGTCGTCGGTCATCCCGGTGGCCCGCCAGAGGGCCCGGGCGCCGGCCATCGTCCGACCGTGCGTGGAGGTCTTCGACCGCAGCTCAGGCATGCCCACAAGTGTTACACCGTCGCGGGGACGGCCGGCCGCCGTGCGCGACGTGTCCCAAAGGTTGCACACCCGGCCCCCCACGCCGCGCGCACATCCGGCACAGTTGGGACGTGCAGTTCCCCCCGGGCATGGTCGCGGTCGCGGTGCTGTGCGGGCTGGTCGCCGCGGCGGCCACCGCGCTGTCGGCCGTCGGCGCCCGGCGCAGCGCCGGGCCGCACCGGCAGGCGTACGCGCTGCTCGCCGCCGCGTCCGGGGTGGCGCTGGTCACCCTGCTGGTCGGGGTGGCCGTGGCGCTCTCCACCGCCGGGCACGCGGGGCACGCCCCGGACGGGCACACCGGCTGGGCCGGCGTCGTGTCGATCGGCACGGCGACCGGCGGGCTGCTCTTCTCCGCCGGGCTGCTCCGGCTGCCCGGCGTGGCCGCCGCGGCGGCGGCCACCGTCCGGCTGGCGCTCGACGGCCTGGTGATGGCGACGGCGTTCTGGTTCGTCGGCTGGGTGGTCTTCTCCGAGCCCACCCGGCTGCTCGGCGGCGCCACCCCGGTGGCCTGCGTGCCGATCCTGCTCGCCACGGTCAGCGCGGCCCTGACCGCCGGGCTCGCCCTGATCGTGGCCTTCCGCGCCCCGCCGCCGCGCGGTCGCGCCGCCTGGGTCGGCGCCGGGGCCACCGCCGTGACCTGCGGCGGGCTCGGCATCGCCACCGGCCTCTGCCAGGCCGGGCCAGGCATGGCGCTGGTCGGGGCGGGAGTCCTCGCCGCCGGCCTGGTCGCCGCCGCGTCGGCCGCCCGCCGGCCGGACGCGGCGGACCGGCCGCCGCCCGACCTGATCCGCCGCGACGGGGCGTACGCGTTCGTCCCGATGTTCGCCATGGCCGCCTCGGCGATGTACCACCTGCTCCAGGACGGCCGGTTCGACGCGCTCGGCATCGTCGCCGGCAGCGTGGAGGGCTTCGCCCTGGTGACCCGCCAGTACCTCACGCTGCACGACGTGCGCGGCTACGCCCGGCGGCTGGCCGAGCGGGAGGCGCACTTCCGCGAGCTGGCACACACCGACCAGCTGACCGCGCTGGCCAACCGGCGGGGGCTGTTGCAGGCGCTGCACCGGTGCGCCGAGGCCGGCGCCCCCTGCGTGCTGCTCGGGCTCGACCTCGACGGCTTCAAGCACGTCAACGACATGCGCGGCCACGACGTGGGCGACGCGGTGCTGGCCGAGGTCGGCGAGCGGCTGCGCGCCAACCTGCGCCCCGGCGACGTGGCGGCCCGGCTCGGCGGCGACGAGTTCGCGGTGCTGATGCACGGCCAGCCCGCCGACGCGGACCGGGTCGCCGAGCGCCTGCTCGGCGTGCTCGGGCGCGCCTACGACCAGCCGGAGGGGCCGGTCTTCCTGTCGGTGAGCATCGGGGTGGCCGGCTGGACGGGCGAGCCCGACGTGGAGCTGCTGCTGCGCCACGCCGACCTGGCGCTGCGCTACGCCAAGCAGCGCGGCAAGAACCGGATCGAGCGCTACGACGCCGCGTACGACCAGCTGCTGCGCCGGCGTACCACGCTGGAGCACGAGCTGCGCGGCGCGATCGAGCGCGACGAGCTGCGCCTGGTGTTCCAGCCGGTCGCCTCGCTGCCCTCGGTGCGCCCGGTCGGCGCGGAGGCGCTGCTGCGCTGGCGTCACCCGGTGCTGGGCAAGGTCGGCCCGGACGAGTTCATCCCGCTCGCCGAGGAGTGCGGGATGATCGCCAAGCTGGGCGCCTGGGTGCTGCACCAGGCGTGCCACCAGCTCTCCCGCTGGCTGGCCGACGGCCACGACGTCTGGGTCTCGGTCAACGTGTCCCCCCGCGAGCTGCACGCCCCGGAGTACGTGGTCCAGGTCGCCGAGGCGCTGCGCGCCCACCGGGTGCCGCCGCAGCGGCTGGTGCTGGAGGTCACCGAGCACGCCGTCGCGACGGACCTGGACGAGCTGATCCGGCGGCTGACGGCGCTGCGGCTGACGGGTGTCCGGATCGCGCTGGACGACTTCGGCGCCGGGTACTCCTCGCTGGGCCAGCTGCGCCGCCTGCCGATCGACATCCTCAAGATCGACCACGGGCTGGTCGCGGAGCACGAGCCGGTGCGTCCGGTGGGCCGGGACGGCCCGGCGTTCGCGCCGATGGTCGACATCGTCATGCGCCTCGGCCACCAGCTCGGTCTGGAGGTCATCGCCGAGGGGGTGACCACGCCGACGGAGCTGGCCGCCGTGGTCGCCGCCGGCTGCCGGTTCGGCCAGGGGGCGCTCTTCGGCTGGGGCGTGCCGGCCGAGCACCTGGAGGCGATGCTGGAGGCGGCCACGTCCCCGGGGGCCCGCCCGGCCCCGGCACCCG
>NZ_WAAS01000112.1:0-20194 GCF_008806585.1 Micromonospora sp. AMSO12t | reverse complement strand
CCCGGAGTAGCCGAGTGATGGTCGGGTGGCGGGGTCGTGCCTCGTGGACCGGTGCTGCGGGCGGTGGTGGTCGGGCCGTATCCGCTGGTGGCGAACCGCCACCCGACCATCACTCGGCTACTCCGGGTACCGCTCCCGCCGCCGCAGCCAACTGGCGTGCAGCGGCGAGGTCATCAACCCGGGGCAGGTCTGGTTGTCGACTGCCGGGCGGTCCCACCGCCGCGCGTCCCGCGGTCCGTGGGGTCACCACGGCGAGGAAGCGGACGGAGACGGTGAGTAACCCGTGCCATACGGACAGAGTGCATCAGCGACGTGCTTCATGCAAGTTGCACGTCGACTTTTGCCGATACGTGAGCGGCTTGTGCAAAGCAGCGCTTGAAGCCGTTCACGTATGCCCGGCACACTGGGAGCCGGTTTCGCCCGTCGCGGCCGGCCGATGACCGGCACCACCCCACGCCGCGAACGACGCCCGCCGTACGACGGTCGCGCCCCTGGCGGGTGACGACAGTGGCGCACGGCGAGGCGGAGGTGGACCGGGTGAGGCCTGACAGGCGGTGGTTCCGACCAGCGGGCGGGGTCGTGTCGTGAGCGAGCGGCGCAGCCCCACCATCCGGCGGCGTCGCCTAGGCGCCGAACTGCGCCGGCAGCGGGAGGGGGCCGGCATCACCATAGAGGCGGTCGCCGAGCAGTTGGAGTGTTCGGCGTCGAAGGTCTCGCGGATCGAGACCGGCCACACCACCGCGACGCCACGCGACGTGCGGGACATGCTGCGGATCTACGGCGTGGTGGGTGCCGAGAGCGACGAGCTGGTGCAGATCGCCCGCGAGGCGCGGCAGAAGGGCTGGTGGCACCCCTACAGCACGGTGCTGGTCGGCGCGTACGTCGGGCTGGAGGCGGCGGCCGGTTCGATCCGGGCGTACGAGCAGCAGGTGGTGCCCGGGCTGCTGGAGACCGAGGACTACGCGGGCGCGATGATCCGGGCCGCCCGGCCCGACTTCACTCCCGAACAGGTGCAGCAACGGGTGCGTGTCCGTCTGGGCCGTCAGTCGTTGTTGACGCAGGATGATCCGGTCGATCTGTGGGTGGTGCTCGATGAAGCGGTGGTGAGCCGTCCGGTGGGCGGGGACGAGGTAATGCGTGACCAGCTGAAACACCTGGTCGAGGTGGCGGAACTGCCGAACGTGACGCTCCAGATCCTGCCTTTCGCGGTAGGGGCGCACGCCGGCATGGACGGCACCTTCACGATCCTCAGCTTCCCTGAGCCCGGTGATCCGGATGTCGTGTACGCGGAGAATGCCACGGGTGGGCTCTTCCTGGAGAAGAGTGACGAACTGCAGAAGTACAGCTTCATCTTCGATCACATCCGAGCGGCGGCCATTCGTCCTGAGGAGTCCATCGCACACATCGCGAAACTGGCAGAGGAGCCGATGTGGAAAGGGCGACCAAAAGGTTCCCCGTGGACCTGACGCAGGCGGCGTGGTTCAAGAGCTCGAAGAGCGGGCCGAACTGCGACAACTGCGTGGAGGTGGCGTACGTGACGGGGGCGGTCGGCGTGCGGGACTCGAAGGACAAGACGGGCCCGGCCCTGGTCTTCTCCCCGGGTGGCTGGCACGCCTTCGTCGCCGGCGCCAGGGGCGGTGTGTTCGACAAGGGCTGACGGGACCGGAACGTGACGGGATGCCCCCGCCCGGCAGTGGAGCCGGGCGGGGGCATCGTCGTGCCCGCGTCCGGACCGGCCGCGAAGTCGTCCCGCCGTCGGCGTCGCCACATCGGGTCCCGTGTCGTTGTACCCCTCGGCACGGCGGTGGTCGACGAGCCGCCGCCGGGATCGGCAACCGAGCGAGGCAGGCGAGACGGATGACGACGATCGGTTCGGACAACCTCACCAACGGGCCGGGCAAGCCGGAACGGTTCGGGGGCAAGTACCGGGGGGCACGGCGGGACACCGTCCTCACCGAGGTGGTGTCGACCGACACCGAGATGGGTGGCCGGGAGAGCCCGGCCGCGCCGCCGGAGCAGCCCGGTCCGCCGCTCTCCCTGCCCTCGCTGGACCCCAACCCGCTGACCGAGCCGTCGTTCCCGCCCGGCAGCTGGTCGGTGGAGCCGGCCGAGTCACTGGTCGACCATCCGCTGCTGCGCGGGCTGCTGATGGAGCTGCCGCCGAAGGGCAGCGTCCCGCCGCCCGGCTGGCTCGACCGCTGGTTCGAGGCGACCCGGGCGATCCTGGAACTGCTATACGTGCAGGGCCCCGGCCGCTCGCGGTGACGCGGGCCGTACCGGCACGGCCCGCTCCACGAGCCGGCTGTGCCGCAGGGCGTGGCGTACGCCGATGGCGGCGACGCCCAGCACGCCCAGGGTGACCGCCGGCCCGGCCACGCCGGGTCCGGAGAGCAGGTCCGGGGCGCTCGCCGCAGCCACCGCGGGCAGGATCGCCAGCCCGGTGACCTGCACCGGGAGCCCGATCAGCGGGTGCGCGGCGGAGGCCCGCAGGCCGTGCGGCGCCGGGGTGCCCGGGGCCGACGAGAGCGCGCCCGCGCCCGCCCGCAGTCGGCGTACCCGGCGCACCGTGCAGGCCGCGACCACGAGCGCGGGGGCGGCGGCGAGGGCGAGGCCGGCGGCCGCCCGGTCCGCGGGGGTCGTGCCGGCGCTGGAGAGCCCCGCGCCGAGCACGGCGGCCGTCAGGCCCAGGCCGGTCAGCGTCAGGGCGAGCACCCATCCGGTACGCCGGCGCAGGGCCCGGGCGTGGTCCAGCCGGGGCAGCCCGTCCGCGAGCCAGCCGGCGACGAGCCAGACGGCGGCCAGCGACAGCAGCACGGTCAGGTGAATCTCCATGACCGACAGCCTTGCCCGTTTTCGACGACCGTGAATCCGGGCAGGTCCCCGGTTCGTCCCGCAGCCGCCGCCCCTAGGGGGTCATCCCTCCGGTGGTATGGGGAAGTCGACATGTTTGAATTCCCGTTTGCGCCCCCCTACCCTCAGCTTGATCGGCATTCATCGATTCACTCGTCTCGAACAGTTGGACGGTCGGTGCCGGTCGGAGGGAGTAGAAGATGGGTCTTCCACGCAGGTCCGTACTCGTCGGGGTGGCCGCGCTGGCCATGGTGGCCACCGCCACGCCCGCCATGGCCGCCGAACCGGTGGGCACGATCCGCGCCGCTGGCGGCGCCACCGCCGTGGCCGACAGCTACATCGTCGTCTTCAAGGACACCTCGGTCGCCCGCAGCAGCGTCGGTGACACCGCGCAGCGGCTGGTCGGCCGGCACGGCGGCGCGGTCGCCCGCACCTACGGCGCCGCCCTGCGCGGCTTCGAGGTCCGGGTCGACGCCAGGGCCGCCGCCCGCATCGCCGCGGACTCCGCCGTGGCGTACGTCGAGCAGAACCACACGGTCTCCATCGCCGGCACCCAGACCAACCCGCCCTCCTGGGGCCTGGACCGGATCGACCAGCGCGCCCTGCCGCTGAACAGCTCCTACACGTACCCGAACACGGCGAGCAACGTGCACGCCTACATCATCGACACCGGCATCCGGTTCAGCCACAGCGACTTCGGCGGCCGGGCGGTCTCCGGCTACGACGCCGTCGACGGCGGCTCGGCCGACGACTGCAACGGGCACGGCACGCACGTCGCCGGCACCGTCGGCGGTTCGGCGTACGGCGTGGCCAAGGGCGTCCAGCTGGTCGGCGTACGCGTGCTGAACTGCCAGGGCAGCGGCACGAACGCCGGCGTCATCGGCGGCGTCGACTGGGTGACCGCCAACGCGGTCAAGCCGGCCGTGGCCAACATGAGCCTCGGCGGCGGCGCGAACGCCTCGCTCGACACCGCCGTGCGCAACTCCATCAACTCGGGCGTGAGCTACGGCCTGGCGGCCGGCAACGACTCCGGCGGCAACGCCTGCAACACCTCGCCCGCCCGGACCGCCGAGGGCATCACCGTCGGCTCCACGACCAACACCGACGCCCGGTCGTCGTTCTCCAACATCGGCACCTGCCTGGACATCTTCGCGCCCGGCTCGTCGATCACCTCGGCGTGGTACACCAACGACACCGCCACCAACACGATCAGCGGCACCTCGATGGCGACCCCGCACGTGGTCGGCGTCGCGGCCCTGGTGGCCAGCGCCAACCCGGCCTGGACGCCGCAGCAGGTCCGCGACTACCTGGTGAACAACGCCACCAGCAACGTGGTGACCAACCCGGGCACCGGCTCGCCGAACAAGCTGCTCTACGTCGTCAACGGCGACACCCCGCCGCCCACCGACGACTTCTCCGTCTCGGTCTCGCCGACGTCCGGCTCGACCGCGCCGGGCGGCTCGGTGACCGCCACGGTCGCCACCGCCACGACCAACGGCTCCGCCCAGTCGGTGAGCCTCTCGGCGAGCGGGCTGCCGTCCGGGGCGACCGCCTCGTTCAGCCCGGCCACCGTCACCTCGGGTGGTTCCTCGGCGCTGACCATCAGCACCTCGGCGAGCACGCCGGCCGGCACCTACTCGGTGACCGTGACGGGCACCGCGGCCTCGGGCAGCAGGACCGCCACCTACTCGCTGACGGTCACCGGCACCGGCGGCGGCTGCTCCGGCACCAACGGCACCGACCTCGCGATCCCGGACACGAACGTCGCGGTGAGCAGCTCGATCGTGATCGCCGGCTGCGCCCGCAACGCCTCGGCGGCCTCCACCGTCGCGGTGAACATCGTGCACACCTACCGCGGTGACGTGGTCATCGACCTGGTCGCCCCGGACGGCTCGACCTACCGGCTGAAGAACAGCAGCATCTTCGACGGCGCGGACAACATCAACGCCACCTACACGGCGAACCTGTCGAGCGAGGCGGCGAACGGCACCTGGCAGCTGCGGGTGCGCGACGTCTACTCGGGCGACACCGGCTACCTGAACACCTGGACCCTCACCCTCTGACCTGAGTGCAGGGAAGGGCCCCTTCCTATCGCGTACGCGATAGGAAGGGGCCCTTCCCTGCACCGAGAAGGCGGTCAGACCGAGAAGCTGGCGGGACGCTCCGTGGCCGGGGCCGGCGCCTTCGCCTTCCACAGCCCCGTCTTCTGCCCGGCGAGCCGGGTCAGGTAGGCCGGGTTGAGGATCACGTAGCGCTTCCAGAGGCGCTTCGGCTCCAGACCGAGACGCCAGAACCACTCCAGGCCCGCCCGCTGCATCCACGGCGGGGGCTGGCGCAGCAGGCCGGCGTGGTAGTCGAAGGCCGCCCCGACCGCCATCAGCGGCATGTCGAGCAGCGGTCGCATGGCGTACGTGAAGATCTCCTGGCGCGGGCAGCCCAGCCCGACCAGCACGAGCCGGGCCCCACTGGACCGGATCCGGTCGGCGATCTCCACGTCCTCGCCCGGCTGCACCGCCCGGAACTTCGACGGCTCCACCCCGGCGATCTTCAGCGCCGGGAACATCCGCTCCAGCGCCGGGATCAGCCTGGCCAGGGTCTCCTCGGTCGACCCGTAGAGGTAGACCGGCAGCCCCTCGTCGGCGAACCGGGCGAGCACGTGCAGGGTCAGGTTCGGGCCGTAGACCCGGTCGGTCAGCCCCGCGCCGTGCAGCAGGTTGAGCGCCCAGCGCACCGGCTGGCCGTCGGGGGTGACCACGTCGAAGGAGTTCAGCCGGGCGTTGTGCGCCGGGTCGAGCACCCCGGTCATCACGCCGTGCACGGCCAGCGCCGTCAGCGCCAGCGGGCGGCGCTCCTGCGCGGCGGCCACCACCTGCTCGGTCGCCTCGGCGTAGTCGGTGGCGTCGACCAGGACCCCGAGGACGTTCCGCTTGCCCCTGCCGGTCATGCCCCCGGCACCCACTTGTCCACGTTGGCCTCGTAGATCTCGCGCATGATCATGGGCACGTCGTAGACCTGCTTCCACTCGGGGTAGTCGGCCTGGAAGGCCTCGTTCGAGCCGATCCACCACTTGTGGTCGCCGATCCGGTTGGCCTCGACGTACTCGGTGACCATCTCCTGGCCGGTGATCTGCTCGGCGAGCGCGAACGCCTCACGGTTGGAGGTGTTCGAGTGCCGGCCGCCGCCGAGGTTGTAGACCGCCGCCGAGCGCGGGTTGCGGAAGAACGCCTCGAACGCGCTGACCACGTCCGAGCTGTGGATGGCGTCGCGGACCTGCTTGCCCTGGTAGCCGAAGATCTTGTAGGTGCGGCGCTCCATGTTGGCGCGCATCACGTAGCCGAGGAAGCCGTGCAGCTCCGTCGCGGAGTGCGCCGGGCCGGTCAGCGTCCCGCCCCGGAAGCAGGCCGTCCGCATGTCGAAGTAGCGGCCGTACTCCTGCACCATGACGTCGGCCGCCACCTTGGAGGCGCCGAAGATCGAGTGCAGGCAGGCGTCGATGGACATGTCCTCGCGGATGCCCTGCTCGTACGCGTGCCCCGGCTCGATCTCCCAGCGGGTCTCCAGCTCGACCAGCGGCAGGCTGTTCGGCCGGTCCCCGTAGACCTTGTTGGTGGAGCAGTGGATGAGCGGCGCCTCGATGCAGTGCTCCCGCACGTTCTGCAGGACGTTGAGCGTGCCGGCGGCGTTCACGTCGAAGTCGGTGAACGGGTCGCGCACCGCCCAGTCGTGCGACGGCTGAGCGGCGGTGTGGATCACCACGGCGACGTCGGTGCCGTACCGCTTGAACAGCTTGGCCAGCGCGGCCCGGTCGCGGATGTCGATGCTGTGGTGCGAGTACGCGGACCCCAGCTCGTCGGTCAGCCGGCGGACGTTCCACGCGGTGGACGCCTCCGCGCCGAAGAACTCCTGCCGCATGTCGTTGTCGATGCCGACGACCTCGAGACCGAGGCCGGCGAAGTGCCGGACCGCCTCGGAGCCGATCAGACCGCCCGACCCGGTCACGAACGCGACACTCACACGCCACTCCTGGTCCATCGGAGGCAGAAACCATCGGAGCATAGCGTGACGTACGGCACGCCCCGATACGGCGCGAGGGCCCCGCATCGCTGCGGAGCCCTCGCGTATTGGTGGGGAAGGGGGGAGTTGAACCCCCACGCCCTTTCGGGCACACGGACCTGAACCGTGCGCGTCTGCCATTCCGCCACTTCCCCGTGGCTTGACCACGAACACTGTAGTCTGTGCCGGACCTGCTGTCTCCAGCGGGCCTCGGACATCCTAGCCGGTCCGTGGTCGTTGTGACGATCGGTTACCGTCCGAGGAGCGGTTACCGTTCGTGGCGGACGAAAGAGTAGCACGGCATTATCGGCCCGTCCGAACGGGCCGCCGTCAGACGGCCGAGCGGCGTGTGAGCTGCGCGCGCGCCGGCCGGATACCATCATGTCCTCGGGACCCGAGGAGGAGCCGGTGAGCGTGCTGCAACGCTTCGAGAAGCGTCTGGAAGGCCTGGTCGAGGGGGCCTTCGCCAAGGTCTTCAAAGGGGTGGTCCACCCCGTGGAGATCCTCAACGCCATGCAGCGGGAGGCCGAGGCGCACAAGGCGATCCTGGCCGGTGGGCGCACGTTGGTGCCCAACCGCTACGTGATCGATCTCTCGCCCTACGACCACAGTCGTCTGGCGCCGTACGCCGCCGCGCTGGCCCAGGAGCTGGCCCAGTCGCAGGCGGAGTTCATCGGCGAGCAGGCCTGGACGGTCTACGGCGACGTGATCGTCGAGATCGAACGCGGCGAGGGGCTGGACACCGGGATGTTCCGGGTCACCGCCGAGGTCTACACCGGCGGCGAGGTCGCCCCGGTCTCGGCGCCCGGCTACGACGCGGGCCCGCCCGCCTACCCGGCCTACGACCAGGGCGGCGGCTACGGTCCTCCGCCCGGCCACGGCGGCGGCCGCAACGTGCGGCTGGTCTCCGGCGACGGACGCACCTACCCCCTCCAGGTGGGCTCGACCGTGATCGGCCGCGGTGACCAGGCCAACCTGCGCCTGCCCGACGTCGGGATCTCGCGGCGACACGCCCGGCTGGACTTCGACGGTGGTCAGGTCGTGCTGACCGACCTGGGGTCGACCAACGGCACCATGGTCAACGGCCAGCGGGTCTCCGCCGTCGCGCTCAATCCCGGCGACATGATCCAGCTCGGCACCACGACGCTGACCTTCCGCGTGGACGGCTGACCCGCCTTGCCGGAGCTCGTCATCACCGTCGCCCGGTTCGGGTTCCTCATCCTGCTGTGGATCTTCGTGTTCACGGTGGTCGGCGTGATCCGCCGGGACCTGTTCGCGGGCGCCCGGTCGGGCCGGCTGGTGGCCGCCCCCCGGGCCGTCGGCGCCTCGCTCGGGCAGGCGGCGAAACCGACGAAGGCGAAGCGGGGCAGGGCGGCCCACCAGCTCGTGGTAACCGCCGGCCAACTGGCCGGGACCCGGATCACCCTCGGCGAAGCGCAGATCACCATCGGCCGGGCGGAGGATTCCACCCTCGTCATCACCGACGACTACGCCTCGGCGCGGCACGCCCGTCTGGTGCCGCGCGACGGCCAGTGGTTCGTCGAGGACCTCGGCTCGACTAACGGCACGTACCTGGATCGCGCTAAGGTCACCGGACCAACCCCCGTCCCCCTCGGCGTGCCGATCCGGATCGGCCGCACTTCTCTCGAATTACGGCCATGACTCTGACCCTGCGCTATGCGGCCCACAGCGACCGCGGTCTGATCCGAGACGGTAATCAGGATTCCGTCTACGCCGGGCCGCGGCTTCTCGCCGTCGCCGACGGCATGGGCGGCATGGCCGCCGGTGACGTCGCCAGCAACATCGTCATCGGTGCCATGGCGCCGCTCGACGAGGACGTCCCAGGTGACGCCCTCGTCGACGCGCTGCGTTCGGCCGTGGGCACCGCCAACCAGCAGCTCCGCGACACCGTGGACGCCAACCCTCAGCTGGAGGGGATGGGCACCACGCTCACCGCGACCCTCTTCTCCGGCAGCAAGCTGGGCATGGTCCACATCGGTGACTCGCGGGCCTATCTCCTGCGCAACGGTGAGTTCGCGCAGATCACCAAGGACGACACGTACGTCCAGATGCTCGTCGACGAGGGCCGGATCAGCGCCGAGGAGGCGAGCAGCCACCCCCAGCGCTCGCTGCTCACCCGGGCGCTCGACGGCCGCGACATCGACCCGGAATACAGCGTCCGTCAGGTGCTCCCCGGCGACCGCTACCTGATCTGCAGCGACGGCCTCTCGGGTGTGGTCAGCGCCGACACCATCGGCGAGACGATGCGCGAATACACCGACCCGCAGCAGTGCGTGGAGCGGCTGGTGCAGCTCGCCCTGCGCGGCGGCGGCCCGGACAACATCACGGTGATCATCGCCGACGCCACCGACCAGGACATCGTCGAGGCGAGCCCGATCGTCGGCGGCGCCGCCGCCCGGGACCGGGGCATGGCGACCTCCGCCGACGTGTCCACGCCGGCCGCCCGCGCGTCCGCCCTCTCCGCGCCGCGCCCGCCCGTTCCCGAGGAACCGACGGCCGGCGCCGACGACGAGTCGGAGCGCCCGAGGCGTCGGCCGGTGCGGGCCGCCGCGATCTCGGTGGCGTTGCTGGTCCTCGTCGGCGGCGCGGTCTTCGGCGGCTGGAGCTACACCCAACGGCAGTACTACGTCGGGGCGACCGAGAACGGCCAGGTCGCGGTGTTCCGGGGCATCCAGGGCGAGATCGCCGGGATGAACCTGTCGACCGTGCACTCCAAGAGCCCAGCGGACCTGGAGGACCTGACGCTGGCCGCCCAGGAGCAGGTCAAGCAGGGCATCCCGGCCAAGAGCGAGCCCGACGCCGAGCGTCGACTGGCCGAGCTGACCAGCGACGACCCGATGAACCCGAACCTGAAGCCGATCTGCCCGCCGAGCCCGAGTCCGAGCGCCGCGGCCGTCACCACCGTCCCGACGCCGACCTCCGTCCCGGTGTCGCCCGCTCCGACCGTCAGCGCGAGTGCGAGCGCCCCGGTCAGCGGCCGGCCGAGCACGCCGGCTGCGCCGACCACCACGCCCGACGCCCCGCCCTCCGACACCGACTCGCCGGCGCTCGACCCCGCCGCGTGCCGGTCGCCGGAGTAGGCGCGGCTCGATCCGAGGACGTTCCGTGACCGCAGCGGCCATTCCGGCATCCTCGCCCGCCACCACGGGCGAGCAGCCCGGCGTACGCCTGGCCCGGTCCCGGCGCAACGCCGAGCTGTCGTTGCTGCTGGTCGCCATGGTGCTGGTGGCCGCGTACGGGGCGATGGTCGAGGCGAAGGTGCTCGACACCGTCACGGCCGACTTCTGGATGCCGGCCGCCGCGCTCACCGCCGTGTTCCTCGGCCTGCACCTGGTGATCCGGTTCCTGGCGCCCTTCGCCGACCCGGCCCTGCTGCCGGCGGTCGCCCTGCTCAACGGGATCGGGGTCGGCTTCCTGCGCCGGATCGACCTGGGCAAGGCGGCACCGACCGAGCGGGAGGACCTGGCCATCTTTGCCGGCACGGGCGGCCGGCAGCTCGCCTGGACGCTCGTCTCGGTCATCCTCGCCGCCGGGCTGCTCACCATCATGCGGGACCACCGCTCGGTGTCGCGCTACGCGTACACGCTGGGGCTGGCCGGCATCGTGCTGGTGATGATCCCGGCGGTGCTGCCCAGCCGGTTCTCCGAGATCAACGGCGCGAAGCTGTGGATCAAGTTCGGCGACAGCTTCTCCATCCAGCCGGGCGAGTTCGCGAAGCTGGCCCTGCTGGTTTTCTTCGCCTACTACCTGGTGCGCAAGCGCGAGGTGTTGTCGCTGGCGAGCCGCCGGTTCCTCGGCATCGACTTCCCGCGCGGGCGGGACCTTGGTCCGGTGGTCGCGGTCTGGCTGGTCAGCGTCCTGGTCCTCGTCTTCGAGAAGGACCTGGGCACCTCGCTGCTCTACTTCGGCATGTTCGTGGTGACGCTCTACATCGCCACGGAACGGGTCAGTTGGCTGCTCATCGGTCTGGTGCTGTTCTTCGGCGGCGTCTACCTGGCGTACGTGCTCGGCGACGTGGTCGGCGGGCCGTTCGCCAACTTCTACCTGCGCGCGCAGATCTGGCTGGACCCGTTCGCCGACCCCTACAACGACGGCTACCAGCTCGTGCAGGGCCTGCTCGCGCTCGGCACGGGCGGCCTGTTCGGCGCGGGTCCCGGTGGCGGCCAGCCCGGCCTGCTGCCCGAGGTGCAGAACGACTTCATCTTCGCGGGCATCGGCGAGGAGATCGGCCTCTTCGGCCTCTCCGCCCTGCTCGTGGTCTACCTGCTGATCGTCGAGCGAGGGCTGCGCGCGGCGCTGGCAGTCCGGGACTCGTTCGGCAAGCTGCTGGCCGGCGGCCTTGCCTTCACTCTCGGGCTCCAGGTCTTCGTGATCGTCGGCGGGATCAGCAAGCTCATCCCGTTGACCGGGCAGACCACCCCGTTCCTCTCCGCCGGCGGTTCCTCGCTGATGGCGAACTGGCTGCTCATCGCGGCCCTGCTCCGGATCTCCGACGGTGCCCGCCGCCCCGTCGCCGGCGGTGGCGGCAAGGCGGCCCGACCGTCCGGCGGCCCGCCGGAGCAGCTGCACGGTGCCCCCACGGAGGTGATCAGGCCGTGAACGCACCCCTGCGCCGCGTCGGCGTCGTCGTCATGGTTCTCTTCGGCCTGCTCTTTGCGAACCTGAACTGGATCCAGGCCTACAAGGCCGACGAGTACCGCACCAGCGACTACAACGGTCGGGTCCAGGTCGCCGAGTACGAGCGCAAGCGCGGCAACATCGAGGCCGGCGGCACCGCCTTCGCGCTCAGCAAGGAGACCGACGGCGAGCTGAAGTTCCAGCGCAGCTACCCCGGCGGGGCCAGGTACGCCCACATCCTCGGCTACAAGCCGGTCAATCTCGCCGAGACCGGCATCGAGAAGTTCGAGAACGACTTCCTGGCCGGCACCAGCGACGCGCTGATCGCCAACCGGGTCAAGGACATGTTCACCGGTGACCAGTCCGGCGGCGGCAACGTCCTGCTGACGGTCTCCAAGGGCGCCCAGAACACCGCGTTCGAGCAGCTGCGCAACAACCGGGTCGACGCCGCCAAGGGCGCGGCGATCGCCGTCGACCCGCGTACGGGGGCGGTGCAGGCGCTGGTCTCGATGCCCAGCTTCGACCCCAACCCGCTGGTCAGCCACAGCACCAACGAGGCCACGGCCGCGTATAACAAGCTGGAGCAGGACCCGGCGGGCCCGCTGAAGAACCGGGCCCTCGGCGAGGTGCTGCCCCCCGGCTCCACCTTCAAGATCGTGGTGGCCGCTGCGGCGCTGGAAAGCGGCGTGGGTCAGCAGACGAGGATCCCGGCAGGGGCCAGCTGGACCCCGCCGACCTCGGGCACGCCGATCCGCAACGCGGCCCCGTCGATCTGCCCCGAGGACGAGGTCACCCTGATCAACGCGGTGACCGAGTCGTGCAACACGGGCTTCGCGCAGATGGGCGTCCGGCTCGGCGCCGACAAGATCAAGGAGAAGGCCCGGCAGTTCGGCTTCGAGCAGGAGGACCTCACCGTCGGCCACCTCAACGAGGCCGGCCACCCGGTGGCGGCGAGCCGGACCGGCAGCATGGAGAACGCCGACGGCGGGGCCGACCCGGCCGCGCTGGCCCAGTCCTCCATCGGGCAGCGCGACGTGCGGATGACCCCCCTCCAGGGCGCCCTGATCGCCGCGTCCGTCGCCAACGGCGGCAGCCAGATGCGGCCGTACCTGGTCCGCCAGCTGCTCGCCCCGGACCGCACCACCAGCTACTACACCGCGAAGCCCCGGGAGCTGCGGCAGCCGGTCAGCGGCCAGGTCGCCAAAGACCTGCGGGACATGATGGTCAGCGTGGTCGAGAACGGCTCCGGCACGAACGCGCAGCTCAGGGGCTACACGGTCGGCGGCAAGACCGGCACCGCCCAGTCGGCGCCCGACCGGCCCGACCACGGCTGGTTCATCGGCTTCGCCCTGGACAAGAACGGCACGCCGGTCTCGGCGGTCTGCGTGATGCTGGAGCAGGCCGGCCCCGGCGGCAGCGCCGAGGCGGCCCGGATCGCCGGGCAGATCATGCGCGCCGCCATCGCCGACCCGGGGGGCCGCTGACATGCTGAGCCCCGGGGTGCAGCTCGGCAACCGTTACCGCCTGGACGAGCGGATCGCCAGCGGTGGCATGGGTGACGTCTGGCGCGGCACCGACCAGGTGCTCGGCCGTACGGTCGCCGTCAAGAGCCTGCTCCCCGCGCTGCTCGACGACCCCGACTTCGCCGAGCGCTTCCGGGGCGAGGCCCGCACCATGGCCACGATCAACCACCCCGGCGTGGTCGACGTCTACGACTTCGGCAACGACCAGCAGATCGCCTTCCTGGTCATGGAGTACGTCGAGGGCGACGCGCTGTCGGCCACCCTGGCCCGGGTCGGCCGGCTCACCCCGGCCCGCACGATGGCGCTCGTCGCCCAGGCGGCTGACGCGCTCCACGCGGCGCACGTGAAGGGCATCGTGCACCGGGACGTGAAGCCCGGAAACCTGCTGGTCCGGCCCAACGGCACCCTGGTGCTCACCGACTTCGGCATCGCCCGGTCGGAGCTGGTCGCCCAGCTCACCGCCGCCGGCTCGGTGCTCGGCACGGCCTCGTACATCTCTCCGGAGCAGGCCACCGGCGGGGTCGCCACGCCCGCGTCCGACGTCTACGCGCTCGGTGTGGTGGCCTACCAGTGCCTCGCCGGCCGACGCCCCTTCGAGGGCGACAATCCCCTCGACATCGCCATGCGGCACGTGCGGGAGACGCCCCGTCCGCTGCCGGCGGACATTCCGCCGCAGGTCCGGGCGGTGGTCGAGCGGGCCCTGGCGAAGGACCCGGCGGCACGCTGGCCGAGCGCCGCCACGCTGGCGGGGGTCGCCCGCCAGCTCAAGGCCCAGCTCTCCCAGCAGGCCCGGGCGGCAGGTCAGCCCATCTCCGCCGCTCCGGCGTCGCCGGCCGGCCCGCCCGGCCGCGCCCAGGTGCCGCCGCCGCGTCCGCCGGTGTCGCCGCCGCACCGGCAGCCGAACGTCGCCGCGCAGCCGCCTCGTCCGCCCATGGCGGCCCACCGGCCGCCCGTGGCGAACACCCGGCCGGCCGCCGCGCCCCACCGTCCCACCTCGGTCGCGCCCGCCGCGCCCGTCCAGCACCCGCAGATGGCGCCGACGGGCTACCCGCGCGGCGCGGCGCCAGTGCCGCAGGCCCGGCCGATGCCGTACGCGGGACACGCCGTCCCGCCGGCGCACCAGCCGGGTGGGCAGCGCTCCCGGCCCGGGATGGTGTTCCTCGCCATCCTCGTGGCCGTGCTGGTCATCGTCTGCTCCGGCGTGATTTCCTACCAGGTGCGGGAAGGCACGAAGTCGAGCGCGGGCACTCCGCCGACGGTGACGTCCGGCGCGCTGTGGCCCGACGGACGCGACGATCCGACCGGAACGTCGTACCGTCGACAGGAACTGCCCCGGTCGGGCAGCGACGAGACGACGAGCGAAGGACGACAGACGCGATGACAGCGCAGGCCCGCCTGCTCGGTGGCAGGTACCAGGTCGGCGAGCTGCTCGGCTACGGCGGCATGGCCGAGGTGCACCGCGGTCGTGATCTCCGGCTCGGTCGGGACGTCGCGATCAAGATGCTCCGGACCGACCTCGCCCGGGACGCCACCTTCCAGATGCGGTTCCGCCGGGAGGCGCAGAACGCCGCGTCCCTCAACCACCCGGCGATCGTCGCCGTCTACGACACCGGCGAGGAGACCGCGCCGACCGGCGAGACGCTGCCGTTCATCGTGATGGAGTTCGTCAACGGGCGGACCCTCAAGGAGGTGCTGGGCGTCGAGGGGCGGCTCCAGCCGCGCCGGGCGCTGGAGATCTGCGCCGACATGTGCGCGGCCCTGGAGTTCAGCCACCGGCACGGCATCATCCACCGCGACATCAAGCCCGGCAACGTGATGCTCACCCAGACCGGCCAGGTCAAGGTGATGGACTTCGGCATCGCGCGGGCGCTGGCCAGCGGCGCCACCACCATGACCCAGACGAGCGCGGTCATCGGTACGGCGCAGTACCTCTCTCCCGAGCAGGCGCGCGGCGAGGCGGTCGACGCCCGCTCCGACGTCTACGCCGGCGGCTGCGTGCTCTTCGAGCTGGTCTGCGGGCATCCCCCGTTCGTCGGCGACAGCCCGGTCAGCGTGGCGTACCAGCACGTGCGGGAGACGCCTCCGACGCCGAGCGACATCAACCCGGACGTGAATCCCGCGGTCGACGCGATCGTGCTCAAGGCGCTGTCGAAGAACCCGCTCAACCGCTACCAGAGCGCCGGCGAGATGCGGGCCGACCTGCTCCGCGCGGCCGCCGGCCGCCCGGTGATGGCGACCCCGGTGCTGCCGCAGGAGGAGACGACGCAGCTCGCTCCGGCCGCCGCCGGCTACGCGGGCGCCCCCGGCGCCCCGCAGACCCGGCAGATGCCGGCCCGGGTCGGCGACCCGCGCCGTCGGAAGGCGTCCTCCTGGCTGATCGCGACGTTCGCGGCGGTGGGCGTCCTCGCGGTGATCGCCCTCGCCGCCGCCCTGCTGAGCCAGCGCGACGGCGAGGACCTGGCCACGGTCCCCACGGTGACCGGTTTGACCCAGCAGGAGGCGTTCGCCCGGATCGAGCAGGCCAACCTGGTGCCCAAGGAGGGCGACCAGGTTTTCGGCACCTGCCAGAAGGGCCAGGTCGTCAACCAGGACCCGCCTGCCAACTCATCCCTGGAGGCGAACCGCGATGTCGTCGTCCGGGTCTGCGGCGGCGTGGAGATGAAGGCCATCCCGTCGGACCTCGTCGGCTCCACCTACGAGGGCGCAAAGAACCGGCTGGAGGCGGCCGGCTTCAAGGTGGAAAAGAAGGAGAGGGACGACGCCGAGAAGGCGGGTATCGTCCTCGATGTGTCGCCCGAGGAGGGCAAGCAGGTCGCCGCGAAGAGCACGGTCACCCTCACCGTCTCCAGGGGCAACGTCGGCAAGGTGCCCAACGTGGTCGGCTCCAGCGAGGACGACGCCGAGGAGGAGCTGGACGAGGCGGGCTACCGGGTCGACGTCAAGCGGGGCCGCGAGGTGCCGCCGGAGGAGGCCGGCCAGGTGACCTCGCAGACCCCGCCGGCCGGGAGCAACCTCGCCAGGGGCAAGACCGTGACGATCGTGGTCACCGTGCCGCAGGCCGAGCCGACGCCCACCGACTCGGCGAGCCCGACGCCCAGCGTCACGCCGACCACCCCCGGTGACGGCGGCGGCGGGGGCTTCCCGCTGCCGACCAACCCGCCGATCCGCCTGCCCGAGCGCTGACCCCGCTCGTGAGCGCGGAGGACCCTGCTGGGCGGCACCCTGCGGACGCCGCCGGTCAGGGCCCTGTCGAGGCCGCCGGGCAGCAGCCCTCCGACGCCGCCGGGCGGCGCCCTCCGCCGATCGACGACGGCCGGCCGGCGACCGGTGCGGCGGACCGTTCGAGCCGGTGGCGACGGCGCCTGATCCGCGCGGCGATCCTGGGCCTGGTGGGGCTGCTCCTGGCCAGCCTCCCCTGGCTCTGGACGACGACCGCCGCCCGCGGCCACCTGTACGGCGAGGCCGACGCGCCCGCCGCCGACGTCGTGATCGTCCTGGGTACGGCGGTGGCGGCGGACCGCCGTCAGCCGGGTGACCGCCTCGCCGGCCGCCTGGAGACCGCCGCCGCTCTCGTGAAGAGCGGGCGGGCCCGGGTGGTCCTCGTGTCGGGCGACGGGGGCGGCACGTCCGGCGACGAGCCGGCGGCGATGACCGCCCACCTGGCCGAGCGGCTCGGCGTCGATCCTCGCCGCGTCGTGGCCGACCCGTTCGGCCTGGACACCTACGACACCTGCGCCCGGGCGCGCGACGTGTACGGCGTCGAACGGGCCCTGATCGTGACCCAGTCCTACCACCTGTCCCGCGCGGTGACGCTGTGCCGGCACCTCGGCCTCGACGTCGACGGGGTGACCGCCCGCTGTGCCGGCTGCGGGCGCGCCCTGCTCGTCGGCAAGGGCGTCCGCGACTACTTCGCCAGCGGCAAGGCGGCATGGGACGCGGTCCGGGGCAGGCCGCCCGCCGTCCGCTCGCCCGTGAACTCCGGCGTGGCGGATGCGCTGACGGGCTGACCGCGCGGTGGGCGGGCGTAACAGGAAGGCCCTCTGGCATCGAGCTGCGTGACTTGCCGGGGGCGGCGATCGGATGTTCTACCATCGCCGGATGAAGGCCGGGACCGAGCGGGGCAGATCGAGATTCGACACCTGGGTGACGCCGACCCGGGTCGCCTGGCTCGGGAGCGCCGTGGTGGTGTTCCTGCTGGCCCTACCGGTCCACATCCTCGGGCCGGGAGACCACGAGCAGAAGAGCTGCGGCAACGCGTTGAGGCTCGACCTGGACTTATGGGCAGGCCCCTCGGACGGGGACTACTGGGAGAAGGCGCACCGGACCTGCAACGCGAAGCGCATCGGCCGGATCGGCCAGGCCGTCGGCGTCGTCTCGGTGACGGTCCTGGCCGTCACACTCCTGACCGCGCGCGCCCGTCGACAGGATGACGACGAGTACTGACGATCCGACAGAGGCCGCAGGTCAGGCGGTGGCGAAGGCGGCGCGGCGGCGCGTGTCGACCTCGGCGGCCAGCGCCGGGGCCCGCTCCAGCGCCTCCGGGTGACCGCAGGCGGCGAGCCAGTTCGCCAGCATCAGGTGACCGCCCTCGGTCAGCACCGACTCCGGGTGGAACTGGACACCCTCGATCGGCAGCGTACGGTGCCGCATCGCCATCACCACGCCGGAACCCGTCCAGCCGGTGACCTCCAGCTCCTCGGGCAGCGTCTCCGGCAGCACGGCGAGCGAGTGGTAGCGGGTGGCGGTGAACGGGTCCGGCAGGCCGGCGAGCACCCCGACGCCGTGGTGGCGCACCTCGGAGGTCTTGCCGTGCAGCAACTCGGGGGCGCGGGTCACCGTGGCGCCGAATGCCTCACCGATCGCCTGGTGACCCAGGCAGACACCGAAGATCGGCAGCTCGCCCGCGTACGCGCGGATGACGTCGAGGCAGATGCCGGCGCGGTCGGGGCTGCCGGGGCCGGGCGAGAGCAGGACGCCGGCCGCGCCGACCCTGCCCACCTCGGCGACCTCGATCTCGTCGTTGCGCCGGACGTCGCAGTCCACGCCGAGCTGACCCAGGTACTGCACGATGTTGAAGACGAACGAGTCGTAGTTGTCGATCACCAGGACACGCATCAGGGGCTCACTCGTCCGGGGAGGCAGGCGGGGTGTTGTTCTGGTCGGTGTCGTACGGCAACTCGTGCTCGTCGCCGGGCGGGGCGTCGCCGCTCTCCCCGCCGCCCGGCACCGAGTCGCCGCCGGGATCGCCGGCGTCCTGGGTGACCTGCACGTCGTCGAAGGGCAGCAGGGGCTCGGCCCACGGGAACACCACGTACCAGAGCAGGGCCACCATCGCGCTGGTGATCAGCAGGCTGCCGACGAGCTTGCCGGGCAGCCCGAAGGGCAGTTTGCGCCAGATCCAGCCGTACACCGTCAGGCCCCCAGTTCCGCCGGGCGCCCCGCCGACTTCGGCTGACTGCGCGTCAACTCGGCGTGGATGATCAGGCGTTGGTAGTTGTCGAACTTCGGGTTGCAGGTGGTCAGGGTGAGCATCGACCTGGTCGGCTTCTGCCCGGGCTTGCCCGGCACGGGCGCCACGACCTCGACCTGGGTGGGCTTGACGATCCGGCTCTGGGTCACCTTGTAGACGTGCCAGTCGGTCTTGCCCTCCACCACGATGGCGTCTCCGTCGTTCAGCTCGTCGAGCCGCCAGAAGGTGGCCCGGTTGCGGTGCCCGGCGACGGAGAAGTTGCCGACCTGGCCCGGTAGGGCGCTGGAGGGGTAGTGGCCCGGCGCGTACCGGATGTCCTTCTGGGTGACACCCTCGACGACGACCCAGTTCTTGTCGAGCTTGGGGATGTAGAGCCCGGCGATGGGCTTGCCCTGCACGGGCGGCTTCGGCTTGGCGGACGCGCTGGCGGACGGCGCCACCGTCGGGTCGCCCTCGGGGCCCCAGGCCTGCGCCAGTTGCTGGCTGAGGTCGTTCTGGTGGGCGTCGACGATCGCCGACTTGCCCCACACCTCGTAGCCGGCGAAGAGCAGCACCACCAGGCCGAAGGTGATCAGCAGTTCGCCGCTGACCCGGATGCCGGTACGCAGCCGGGAGCCCAGCGACGGCCGGGTGAGCTCCGAGTAGACGCTCTTGTAGCCCTCACCGGTCTGCTCCGGGCGCAACTGGACCACCCGCTCGCCCCGGCGTGGCCGAGGCTGCTCGGCGGGAGTGTCGGAGCCCTCCGGCTCGTCCGTCTTCGGAGGACGCGGCACCGCGCCCATCAGGGCGGTCGACTCGACGAGCGCGGCCGGGGCGGTCGGCGTACGCCCGGAGACGGCCGGGATCAGGGCGGTGGCCCCGGGATCGACGTCGCGGCCCGGGCCGGCCGGGGAGACCGGGGTCGACGGGCCGTTGGCCGACGCGCCCACCTTCGGGATGAAGGCGGTCGGCGCGTCGGCGGCCGGCCGGCCTTCCCTGGCGGCGGCCCGATCGACCGGCGGACGGACGGAGCGGTCGCCGCCGGGACCGGTGGCCCCGGTGGCGCCCGGCAGCCGGAGATCGTCGGACGGCGACGCGGGGTGCGGTGGGGTGGCCGGCCGGACCGGGCCGGCACCGGGCCACGGCGGCGACCCGCCGGCACCGGCGCGGGCGGACGGCCCGGAATCGGCCGGGCTGGCATGGCGGAGGTCGGTGGGCTCCGGCCGACGGTCGGCGGGCCCCGGCCGACCGAAGCCGGCAGGGTCCGGCCGGTCGAAGTCGCCGCCTCCACGTCGGTCGAAGTCAGCGGGCCGGGCGCGGTCGGAGTCAACGGGCCGGGAACGATCGGCTTCGGCGGGCCCCGGCCGACCGAAGTCGGCATGACCGGGCTGGTCGAAGTCGCCGCCTCCACGCCGATCGAAGTCGGCGGGCCGGGAGTGGTCGAGGTCGGCGGGCCGGGAACGATCGGCATCGGCGGGCCGGGAGCGGTCGAAGTCGGCGGGCCGGGAGTGGCCGAGGTCAGCGAGCCGGTCGTAGCGCGAAGGCACTGGGCGGCCGAGGTCGTCGGACCCGCGCCGGTCGAAGCCGGACCCATGCTGGTCGAAGCCGGACCCGCGCCGGTCGGATTCGGCGGGCCCAAGGCGGCCGAAGTCCGTGGTCTCCTCGCGGCCGAAGTCGGCAG
>NZ_WAAS01000111.1:0-20363 GCF_008806585.1 Micromonospora sp. AMSO12t | reverse complement strand
GGGCGGCAACCCGGCGGGGACGGTCCAGTCGGGCGGCGGGGTGAAGTCGCACCAGGTGCCGTCGAAGGGGAACTCCCCCGCCTCGGCCAGCGCGATCACCCGCTTCCCCTCGGCGCGGACCGCGTCGGCGTCGGTCACCCAGTAGTGGTCGGGGAAGGCGAGCCGCTCGGCGAACTCCCCCTCGTCCTTCCACTCCCAGCCCAGGTCGGGGCGGACGACCACGTCGAGGTCCTGGTCCACCATGTCGACGCCGGCGAGCGTGCCGTCGTCCCAGCGCACCCCGGGCTCCTCCAGGTTGACGTACCAGGTGGCGAAGCGGTCGTGCGCGTCGCGGAACCACCACACGGAGTGGGCCGCCCCGGTGGGCAGGAACTTGAGCACGGAGGGGCCGTCCCACCGGCCGGTGGCCAGGCGGTACGACGAGGTGATCCACTCGCTGAACGGCACCGCCCGCATGCCCAGCCCGGCCTCGGTGACCTCGCTCGCGACCGGGGAGTCGCGGGGCACCCAGAGCAGCAGGCCCCGGTCGTCGTCGCTGACCACCCGCGCGGTGCGTACCCAGCCGATCCGGCCCCGGCGCACGTTGCGGTGCACGATCAGCCGCCCAGGTTCGAATCTCACGGACCGACCCTACCGGCCCCCGCCGCCCACTCCCGCCCACCGCTCCGAGGTGCGAGGAAGGGACCCTTCCGCCACCTCAGGCGTCAGGAAGGGTCCCTTCCTGACGCCTGAGCGAGCTGCCGCGGCACCTGAGGGGGTGCGACGAGGCTCAGTAGGCGCGGGCCAGGATGGCGACCAGGTCGGGCTCGTCCTCGGAGTCGGGCACCGAGCCGTCGGCGCGCAGCAGGCAGCGCACGGTGACGCCCTGGCCGTTCGCCTCCGTCTCGCCCTGCACGCCGACCGCCGACCACGGCACCATGGCCCAGCCGGTGGCTGCCGCCTCGATCGCCTCGGCGAGGGTCGACACCTCGACCGTGCGGGACTTCCGGTGGGCCAGCGCCTGGTCGTGCAGGGCCCGCTGGTCGGCGTCGAGGGCGGCCAGCACGGCGGTCACCACGTCGGCCACCGGCGTCGGGGACTTCGAGCCGTCGGTGCGCCGGACCACGACCGCGTTGCCGGCGGCCAGGTCGCGGGGGCCGACCTCGACGCGTACGGGATAGCCGCGCAGCTCGGCGTCGACGGCCCGGCGGCCGAACGGGGTGTCGACGCGGTCGTCGAGCGCGACCCGGACGCCCGCGTCGCGCAACGCGTCGCAAAGCTCTTTCGCCACCTCGGCAGGGCCGCCAGGGCCCTCGCCGTCCTTGACCACCATGACGTACGCCTGCACGGGCGCCAGCTTCGGCGGCACGCGCAGCCCGTTGTCGTCGCCGTGGCACATGATCAGGCCGCCGAGCATCCGGGTCGAGGTGCCCCAGGAGGTCGTCCAGGCGTGCTCCCGGCCGCCCTCGGCCGACGAGTAGCTGATGTCGAAGGCCTTGGCGAAGTTCTGCCCCAGCTCGTGGCTGGTGCCGAGCTGGAGGGCCTTGCCGTCGCCCATCATGCCTTCGCAGGTGTAGGTGGCCGTCGCGCCGGCGAAGCGCTCGCGGGCGGTCTTCAGGCCGACGACCACCGGGATGCCGAGCACGTTGACCATCAGGTCCTCGTACGCCTCGTGCAGGATCCGGCGGGCGTAGGCGCGGGCGTCGTCGCGGGTCGCGTGCGCGGTGTGCCCCTCCTGCCAGAGGAACTCGCTGGTGCGCAGGAAGATCCGGGGGCGCAGCTCCCAGCGGACCACGTTGGCCCACTGGTTGAGCAGCAGCGGCAGGTCCCGGTAGGAGTCGATCCACTTGGCCATGAACTCGCCAATGACGGTCTCGCTGGTGGGGCGCACCACCACCGGCTCGGCGAGCTGCTTGCCACCGCCGTGGGTGACCACCGCGAGTTCCGGCGAGAAGCCCTCGACGTGCTCGGCCTCGCGCTTGAGGTAGCTCTCCGGGATGAAGAGCGGGAAGTACGCGTTCTCCGCGCCCGCCGCCTTGATCCGGGCGTCCATCTCGGCCTGCATCCGCTCCCAGATGGCGTAGCCGGCCGGGCGGATGACCATGGTCCCCCGGACCGGGCCGTTGTCGGCCAGCTTCGCCTTGGCGATCAGGTCCTGGTACCAGCGGGGAAAGTCCTCCGCACGGGGAGTGAGCACGCGTGCCATGACCGCACATCCTATGCGTCGGCCGAAGGGACGACGTCATCGGGCGCGACGTCGGCGGTCTCCGCCGTGCCGGTCGGTGCGGCCGGGCTAGGATTCGACCACCATGGGCGAGGTGAGGGACGGCACCCGTTCCCGGGACGCGATCGTCGAGGCCGCCCGGGCATTGACCATCGCGACCGGCTGGGACGGCGTCCGGATGGGTGCCGTCGCGCGCGCGGCGGGGGTCAGCCGGCAGACGGTCTACAACGAGTTCGGCACCAAGGCGGGGCTGGCCGAGGCGCTCGCCCGGCGGGAGGTCGACCGGTTCGTCGGCGACGTACGCGCCCTGCTGCGCGCCCACGGCGACGACGTGCGGGCCGCCGCGCACGCCACCATCTCGCACACCCTCACGCAGGCGGCCGACGACCCGCTGATCAAGGCCGTCCTGACCAGCTCCCGGGGCGGCTCGGACGACCTGCTGCCCTACCTCACCACCCGGTCGGAGCTGGTCCTGACCGAGGCCACCGAGGTGCTGCTGGAGTGGGCCGACGGCGTGCTGCCGGGCGCCGACCGCAACGCCGTCGCGTTCGCCACGGACTCGGTCGTCCGGTTGGTGATCAGCCACATCGTCCTGCCCGGCGCCCCCGTCGCGCAGACCGCCGCCGCCCTCGCCGACCTCGCGGTGTACCTGCTCCTGCACGCGGTCACCCAGGCCCACACCGGCTGACCGGGCGCCGCCCGGGCAGCGCCGCGCCGCCGGTCGGGAGCGCCACCGGCCCGACCGGGAGCATCCGCGCCGACGCCCCGGCGCGGCGGGTCAGCGGACGACGCGACCGCGCAGCACGATGCGGGCGGGGGTGCGTACGGCGCGCAGGTCGGCGCGCGGATCCTCGGCGTAGACGACGAGGTCCGCCAGGCCACCCTCGACCAGTCCGGGGAAGCCGAGCCACTCGCGGGCCCGCCAGGACGCGGCGGCGAGCACGTCGGTGGTGGACATGCCGGCCTGCTCGTGCAGCAGCAGCATCTCCTCCGCGGCGAGGCCGTGGTCGATGCCGCCGCCCGCGTCCGTGCCCACGTAGATCGGGACCCCGGCCTCGTGCGCCGAACGGACCACCTCGGGGAAGCGGTCGCGCAGGGCGAGCATGTGCTCGGCGTAGCCGGGGAACTTCTCCCGGGCCTGCTCGGCGATCCCGCCGAAGGTCCGAATGTTGATCATCGTGGGGATGAGCGCGGTGCCCCGGCGGGCCATCTCGTCGATCAGGTCCAGGCTCAGGCCCGTGCCGTGCTCCACCGAGTCCACCCCGGCGCGCACCATGATCTCGACGGCCGACTCGGAGAAGGTGTGCACGGCCGCGCGTACCCCGGCGGCGTGTGCGGCCCGGACGGCGGCCGCCATGGTGTCGGCGTCCCACGCCGGCGCCAGGTCGCCGACGCCCCGGTCGATCCAGTCGCCGACCAGCTTCACCCAGCCGTTGCCGGCGCGCGCCTGCGCGGCCACCGTCGCCGCCACCTCCGCCGCGCCGACCTCGACGCCGATGTCGCGCAGGTAGCGCTTCGGCGGCGCGACGTGCCGGCCGGCGCGGGCCAGCCGCGGCAGGTCGGGCTCGTCGTCGAGTTCGGGGTATGGGTAGGGCGACCCGGCGTCGCGGATGGCGAGGACCCCGGCGTCCCGGTCGACGCGGGCCAGCTCGCGGGCCTGGTCGAGCGAGGTGATCGGGGCGCCGCCGCGGGCGATGCCGATGTGGCAGTGCGCGTCGATCAGACCGGGCAGCACGAACCCGCCGTCGGCGATCGTCTCCGCGCCGGCAACCGGGGTGAAGGTGACCCGGTCGCCGACCAGCCACAGGTCACGGACCTCGTCGTCGGGCAGCACCACGCCGCGTACGTGCCAGGCCATGCGTCCTCCGTCTGCGCGAAAGGGGGCGGTCCGCCGCCATTCTTCCCGCCTCGCGCGGGCCGGCGGCGTTCAGCCCTCGTCGCGCGCCAGCAGCCCGGCCCGCCGTGCCGTCAGCGCGGGCAGGTCGACGGAGACCTTCCAGGGCCGCTCGGTGACGAAGAGGTCCTCGGTGTGGGTCACCGCCTCGTACTCGCCGGCGGGGCCGAGCGTGTCTTCCGTGAGGGTCATCCGCTCGTGCAGCGGGTCGACCACCCAGTACGTCCGCACCCCGGCGTGCGCGTAGACCTTCGCCTTGTCGTAGCGGTCGCGGAACGTCGAGGTCGGCGAGAGGACCTCGACGGCCAGCAGCGCGTCCTCGACGGGGACGGGCGAGCGGTCGCCAGCGACACGCGTCAGCGGGGCCGGCCGTCGCCGCCCTTGCCGAGCTTGTTGAAGTCGATCTTCGGCAGCTTGAAGCCCGGCGGGAGGCCCTGGCCGCCGGCCAGGTCGTTCGGGTCCATGCCCGGCGGGAGCTGCGGCATGCCGCCCGGGAAGCCGCCCGGCATCCCGGCGCCCGCCCCGGCGCGCGGCCGGTTGCCGCCCTTGGTGCCCTTGCGCTTGTTCTTCGGCGACTTGGTCGCCTTGCGCCGGCCGCCGCCCGGCAGGCCCATCATGCCGCCCATCTGCTTCATCATCTTCTGCGCCTCGGTGAAGCGGTTGAGCAGCTGGTTGACGTCCATCACCGTGACGCCGGAGCCGTTGGCGATGCGGGCCCGGCGCGAGCCGTTGATGATCTTCGGGTTGGTGCGCTCGGCGGGGGTCATCGACCGGATGATCGCGGTGACCCGGTCGAAGTGCTTGTCGTCGACCTCGGCGAGCTGGTCCTTCATCTGCCCCATGCCCGGCATCATGGCCAGCACGTTGGCGATGGGGCCCATCCGCCGGACCGCGATGAGTTGGTCGAGGAAGTCCTCCAGGGTGAACTGCTCGCCGCCCATCAGCTTGGCGGTCATCTTCTCCTTCTGATCGGTGTCGAAGGCCTGCTCGGCCTGCTCGATCAGAGTGAGGACGTCGCCCATGCCGAGGATCCGGCTGGCCATCCGGTCGGGGTGGAAGACGTCGAAGTCCTCCAGCTTCTCGCCGGTGGAGGCGAAGAGGATCGGCTGCCCGGTGACCTCCCGCACCGACAGCGCGGCGCCACCGCGGGCGTCGCCGTCGAGCTTGGAGAGGACCACGCCGGTGATGCCCACGCCGTCGCGGAACGCCTCGGCGGTGCGCACCGCGTCCTGGCCGACCATGGCGTCGATGACGAAGATGACCTCGTCCGGCTCGACCGCGTCGCGGATGTCGGCGGCCTGCTGCATCATCTCGGCGTCGATGCCGAGCCGGCCGGCGGTGTCGACGATGACGATGTCCCGGGCGGCCCGCTTCGCGTGCTCGATCGAGGCGCGCGCCACCTGTACCGGGTCGCCGGTGCCGTTGCCGGGCTCGGGGGCGTACACCTCGACGCCGGCGCGGCCACCGAGCACCTGGAGCTGCCCGACGGCGTTGGGGCGCTGGAGGTCGGCGGCGACCAGCAGCGGCTGGTGGCCCTGGGCCTTGAGCCAGCGGGCCAGCTTGCCGGCGAGGGTGGTCTTACCGGAACCCTGGAGGCCGGCGAGCATGATCACCGTCGGCGGCTGCTTGGCGAACTGGAGCCGCCGCCCCTCGCCGCCGAGGACGTTGATCAGCTCCTCGTTGACGATCTTGATGATCTGCTGCGCCGGGTTGAGCGCCTGGGAGACCTCGGAGCCGCGCGCCCGCTCCTTGACGTTGGCGATGAAGCCCTTGACCACCGGCAGCGCGACGTCCGCCTCCAGCAGCGCGAGGCGGATCTCGCGCGCGGTGGCGTCGATGTCGGCGTCGGTGAGCCGACCCTTGCCGCGGAGCTTGGTGAAGATCCCGGACAGGCGGTCACTCAAGGTGTCAAACACGCGAACATCCCGTTTGTCAGTGTTCCGGCGGGCACATCGGCGACCGGGCGAGGTGTCCGGCCACCGCTAGGGTAGCCGGCCGGGCCGCACGGCCGCTCCGGGCCGGGCACAGCCGGGGCGCGGATGAGCGCCGGCACGCCCGCGCGCGCCGAGGCTCCCCGGGCCGGCGGGAGGCACATCGTCACACGGCGGCCAGCACCGCCGCCTCCAGACGGGCCCGGGCGGCGTCGTCCGGCCAGCCGCCGACGAGGTAGAAGGCGTCCACCACGTCGCCGCCGAGGGTGGAGATGCGGGCCGCCCGCACCTGGGCGCCGGCCTCGTCGAGGGCGCAGGTGACCCGGTAGAGCAGGCCCGCCGCGTCGGCGGCGCGCAGCTCCAGCAGCACGGCGTCGGTGGCCGCCTCGCGGTGCCACACCACCCGGGGCGCGGCCCCCTCGGACCGCGCCGCCAGGGCCCGGCCGCGCGGTGAACGGGGACGTCTCGGTCACCCAGCGGCTGCGCGGCCGGGCCGGTGGCGGCGGCGTCGGCCCGCACCAGGGCGTGCAGCAGGTCCAGCGTCGTCGGGTCGCCGACCCGCTCGGCCACCCCGGCGATGGTGACCGGGTCGGCGAGATCCCGCCGGGTGGCCACGTCGGGCAGGAGCAGGTGCAGCCGGACCAGCGTGCCGATCAGCGCCACCTCCGGCGCGGGCAGGCCGATCCGGGCCGCCACCGCTTCCGCCAGCGGCACCCCGACCGTGCTGTGGTCGCCGGGAAGCCCCTTGCCGACGTCGTGCAGGAGTGCGCCGAGCAGCAGCAGGTCGGGGCGGTCCACCTCGCGGGTGTGTCGGCTGGCCTCGTAGGCGGTCTGCACGAGGTGCCGGTCGAGGGTGAACCGGTGCACGGGGTTGTGCTGCGGGAGGCTGCGCAGCCGGGTCCACTCGGGCAGCCAGCCCTCGATCAGCCCGTACCGGTCGCAGGTCTCCCAGGCCGGCACCAGGCCGGGACCGGCGCCGAGCAGGGTGACCAGCGCGGCCCGGGCCTCGGCCGGCCACGGCGCCGGCAGCGGCGGGCAGTACGCGGCCAGCCACTCGCAGGTGGCCCGGGCGATCGGCAGCCGGGTGACGGCCGCGGCGGCGGCGACCCGCAGCGACAGGCTCGGGTCGGGGCGTGCCCCGATAGCGGTGCGGGCCAGCACCAGCTCGCCGTCGTGCTCGACGACGTCCCGGGCGACCGGTCGGCGCAGCGGACGCCCGTCGGCGCCCCGGCGGCGGCCGGAGCGGAGCCGGTCGGCGGCGCGGAAGGCGTCGTCGAGGGCGTGGCTGACGGTCCGGGCGTCCCCGGCGACCCGGCGCAGCAGCGTGTCCCCGTCGCCGATCGACTCGGCGGCGGCGGCCCGCTGCGCGGTGTCGGACGCGCCGGGTGAGAGCAGGCGCGGGGCGTGCGGCGAAAGCAGGGCCGGGGTGTCGGACCCGCCAGCCGGTGACTGCCGGAGCCCGAGCAGCGCGGCGACCCCGTCGCGTTCCTGGGCGACCAGCCGGTCGACCCGGCGGCCGGCCTGCCGGTGCAGCGCGTCCCGGGTGTCGAGCAGCCGCAGGTGCGCGGCGCGGACGGCGGGGCGCAGCGCGTCGGTGATCCCGGCGGTGGCGATCGCCCGCAGGATGCCCACGTCGCGCAGCCCGCCGGCCGCCTCCTTCAGGTCGCCCTCCAGCAGGAACGCCAGCTCGCCGTGGGCGGCCCAGCGGGCGGCGGTGATCTCGCGGAGCGCCGGGAGCTGGCGTACGGCGGTGCGCCGCCAGTGGTCGGCGGCGGTGCGGACGAGGGTGTCCGCGAGCGCGGCGTCCCCGGCGACGAGCCGCGCGTCGAGCAGCCCGAGGGCCACCTTCACGTCGTCCTGGGCGACGGAGAGCGCCTCGGCGACGGTCCGGACGGAGTGGTCCAGCCGCAGCCCGGCGTCCCACACGGGATACCAGACCGAGGCGGCCAGCTCGTCCACGCCGGGCACCCCGGCGTGCAGCAGGACGAGGTCGAGGTCGCCGTGCGGCGCGCACTGCCGGCGCCCCAGCCCGCCGACGGCGATCAGCGCCACCCCGCGCCGCTGCGGCAGCAGCCCGCGCAGCCACCGGTCGTACGCGTCGGCCCGCGCGGCCCGCGCCGTCGCCCCGATGCCGCCGTCGACGCCGACGACCTCGTCGACCAGGAGGGCGGCGGCGCCGTTGCCGGTGTGTCCCGACGCGTTCTTCCTGGTCGACGAGGTCATGTCAGTGGCCGGTCAGAGCGCGTCGAGGCCGCGCTCGCCGGTACGGACCCGGACGACCTCCTCGACGGCGGTCACCCAGACCTTCCCGTCTCCGATCTTGCCGGTCCGGGCGGCGCCGACGACGGCGTCCACGATCTTGTCGACGTCGATCTCGTCGGTGAGCACCTCCACCCGGATCTTGGGCAGGAACTCGACCGTGTACTCGGCACCCCGGTAGACCTCGGTGTGCCCCTTCTGCCGCCCGTAGCCCTGGACCTCGCTGACGGTCAGGCCGGCCACGCCGAGGGCGTGCAGGGCCTCCTTCACCGCGTCCAGCTGGTACGGCTTGATGACCGCGGTCACCAGCTTCATGTCCAACCCCTCCATCCCAGGAACGTTAACGGGCGACCGTCTCGGCGGCGGACCCGGCGGCCGGCTCGGCCGGCTCGGCAGCCGGCACGGTGGGCTCGGCAGGCGCGGCCGCCGGCACGGTGGGCTCGGCAGGCGCGGCCGCCGGCTCCGTCGCCGGCCTGGCGCCGGTCAGCCCGGCCATGGCGAACGCGCTGCCCCCGCCGCTGCCGGTGGCCGGCGACAGGTCGTAGCCGCTCTCGGCGTGCTCGGCGATGTCGATGCCGCCGACCTCGTCCTCGGCCCGCAGGCGGAAGCCGATCGTCTTCTCGATGCCGAAGGCGAGCACCCAGGCCACCGCGAAGGACCAGACGGTGACGATCAGGCCGGCCAGGGCCTGCCGGCCGAGCTGGGTCACCCCGCCGCCGTAGAAGAGCCCGTCGGAGGCGCCGATCACGTCGGTGATCGCGCCGTTGACCGAGTTGGTGGCGAAGAGGCCGAGCCAGAGCGAGCCGATCCAGCCGCCGACGAAGTGCACGCCGACCACGTCGAGCGAGTCGTCGTAGCCGAGCTTGTACTTGAGGCTGATCGCCAGCGCGCAGACCGACCCGGCGACGAGACCGAGCAGCACCGCCGCCCAGGGGGCGATGAAGCCGCAGGCCGGGGTGATGGCGACCAGGCCGGCGATGGCGCCGGACGAGGCGCCGACCAGGGTCGGCTTCCTGTCCTTGATCCATTCGACGACGATCCAGCCGAGCACGGCGGCGGCCGTGGCGAGCTGGGTGTTGATGAAGGCCAGGCCGGCGACCGAGTCGACGGTGAGCTCGGAACCGGCGTTGAAGCCGAACCAGCCGAACCAGAGCAGTCCGGCGCCGAGCGCGACGAGCGGGATGTTGTGCGGCTTCATGCCCTCCCGGGGCCAGCCGAGCCGCTTGCCGAGCACCAGCACCAGGGCCAAAGCCGCCGCGCCGGCGTTGATGTGCACGGCGGTGCCGCCGGCGAAGTCGAGCGCGTGCAGGTCGCCGCCGATGATGCCGCCGCCCCACACCCAGTGCGCGACCGGGAAGTAGACAAGCGTCGCCCAGCCGAACGCGAAGAGCAGCCAGCCGGCGAACTTCGCCCGGTCGGAGATCGCGCCGCTGATCAGCGCGACGGTGATCACGGCGAACATCATCTGGAAGGCCATGAACACGTAGAGCGGGACGCCGATGCCGCTCGGGTTCTCCGCCGTCGCGCCCCAGAGGTCGGTCTCGGCGAGGAAGGTCTTGGTACCGAGGTAGGCGCCCGGGTCGCCCCAGAGCCCGTTGACATCGCTACCGAAGGCGATGCTGAAACCGTAGAACCACCACAAAACGGAGATGAGCCCGATCGCGGAGAAGCTCATCATCATCATGTTCAGTACACCCTTGGACCTGTTGAGGCCGCCGTAGAACAGCGCCAGTCCGGGCGTCATGAGCAGCACGAGCGCCGTCGACACCAGCAACCACACGGTGTTGCCGGAATCGATCGTGGGTGCCTCAGGCACGCTGGCCTCCTAAAGGTGAAGTTCCCTCCTTCACGGCTTCCGGGGCAGCGTCGCCCGTACGCCGGATGGGCGGAAGCCTGCTCGCTCCCTGTTTCCCCCAGCGTCACCCGTCGATTTCCGAACGGTGACGGGTTGTTTCGGACGTGTGAAGAGAAGCTCACCGCCGGCCGGCGCGGCCGACAGCACGGACCGCTCAGCGCAGCGCGTACTCCAGGGCGTTGCGCTCGTAGTCGAGCAGCCGCAGGTCCCGCATCGGCCGGCGCAGGTGCCCCTTGTGCACGATCCGGACGAAGGCCGGCTCACCGGCGGCGGCCATCCGGCGAATGCCCTCCACGTGGTCCACGATCCGCTTGCGGATGGTCCGGATCAGCCGGTGCCGGTCCCGGGGGATGAGCCCGTACGCGTCGGCGAAGAGGCGCAGCCGGCGCGGCCGGTCGGGGTGCTTCCAGCCGAGCGTGATCGAGTCCCGGTCGGAGAAGATCGGCACCCAGGTCCAGGCCGCGTACGCCACGTCGTAGATCCGGGCGCCGGGCGAGGCGAGGTCGAAGTCGATCAGCCCCAGGGTGCCGTCGGGCCGCCAGATCACGTTGTGCGGGGCGGCGTCGTGGTGGCAGATCACCTCGGTGTCCGGCGGCGGCGGGCCGAACGAGCGCCACACCGCGCCCGGCGGCGGGACGAAGCCGTACTGGGCGTCGTGGAACATGCGGAGCATGGTGGCGACGGTCACCAGCGCCTCGTCGGTGACCCAGTGCGGGGCCAGCGGGTACTCCCCGCACTCCCCCTCCAGGTACGACAGGACCTCCCGGTTGCGCTCGTCCATGCCGAGCGCGCGGGGGGCGCCGGTGAACCCGACGTACTCCAGGTGGCGCAGCAGGGCGTGCACCGAGGGCGTCCACGGCCCGGCGTTGCGCCGGACCGTGTCGCCGACCCGGACGACGGTGCTGACGTTCCCGCCGTGCAGCGGGATCTCCTGCGAAGTCACGTACGGTCTCCCGAGGCCCGTCGACGGGTGGCTGGGGTCGCGCCACCCGGCGTAGGCGCGATCGTCGGTCGTCACTGCGAGGTTACGCGTCCCGGGCGAGCGGCTCGGTACCGAGCAGCGCGTCGACGAACTGGGCGGGGTCGAACGGGGCCAGGTCGTCCTTGCCCTCGCCGAGCCCGACCAGCTTGACCGGGATGCCCAGCTTGCGCTGCACGGCGATCACGATGCCGCCCTTGGCGGTGCCGTCGAGCTTGCTGAGCACGACACCGGTCACGTTGACCGCCTCGGTGAAGACCCGGGCCTGCTCCAGCCCGTTCTGCCCGGTGGTGGCGTCGAGGATCAGCAGTGTCTCGTCGATCGGGCCGTGCTTCTCCACCACCCGCTTGACCTTGCCCAGCTCGTCCATCAGGCCGATCTTGTTCTGCAGCCGGCCGGCGGTGTCGATGAGCACGGTGTCCACGCCGGTGTCGATGCCCCGCTTGACGGCGTCGAAGGCCACGCTGGCCGGGTCGGCCGCCTCCGGGCCCCGCACGGTCTCCGCGCCGACCCGACCGCCCCAGGTCTCCAGCTGGTCCGCGGCGGCCGCCCGGAAGGTGTCGGCGGCGCCGAGCAGCACGCTGCGGCCGTCGGCGACGAGCACCCGGGCGATCTTGCCGCAGGTGGTGGTCTTGCCCGCGCCGTTGACGCCGACGACCAGCACGACCGCCGGCACGCCCTCCTTGGGCGCGGTCCGCAGGGACCGGTCCAGGGTCGGGTCGAGCGCGTTGACCAGCTCGGCGGCGAGCAGGGCGCGCAGCTCGCCGCCGGAGCGGGTGCCGAGGACCCGGGTCCGCTCGCGCAGCCGGTCGACGATGTCGCGGGTGGCGTCGACGCCGACGTCGGCGGTGATCAGGCTGTCCTCGATCTCCTCCCAGGTGTCCTCGTCGAGGTGGTCGCGGCTGAGCAGGCCGAGCAGGCTCTTGCCGAAGACGTTCTGCGAGCGGGACAGCCGCGAGCGCAGCCGGACCAGCCGGCCGGCGGTCGGCTCGGGGACCTCCAGCACCGGTGCCGGTGCCTCCACCACCGGCGGCTCCACCAGGATCCCGGTGGACAACTCGGCCTCCGGTGCCTGGACCGGCGGGCCGGCCAGGTCCTCCTCGGCCCGGGTGTCGACCTCCGTCTTCGGCAGCGGCGGCTCCGGTCGCCGGCGCAACCGCGGCACGACCAGCCCGATGCCGCCAAGGATCAGCACGCCGAGCAGGGCGAGCGCGATGAGGAGGTATTCGGTCATGCCGGAATCCTGTCAGATGCCGGCGAAGCTGTCCCAGCCACCGCTCCCGACCGGGTCCGCGGAGGCCGGCGGTAGGCTCGCTCACAGCCAGCAGTGGTGCGACCGCCGGCCGGGTAGTAAAGATGAAGTCCGCTCATCTGGAGGTCGACCATGCCCGCGGCACACCTGCTCATCGGCCCGTTGCTCCGCAGGGTGGTCGGCACGACGGCCACCGTCTGGGTGGAGACCAGCGCGCCCGCGGTGGTCACCGTCCGCACCGCCGACGGCGCCGGCGGCACCGCGCCCACCTTCTCGGCGTACGACCACCACTACGCGCTCGTCGTCGTGGAGGGGCTCACCCCCGACAGCGCCACCACCTACGAGGTGCTGATCGACGACGAGGTCGCCTGGCCGGTGCCGAAGAGCGACTTCCCGCCCAGCGTGATCCGCACCCGGGCGGCCGACGACCTCGACCAGCCGGTCCGGTTGGTCTTCGGCTCCTGCCGGGAGACCACCCAGCACGCCACCACCCGGCGGCTGCCCCCGGACGCCCTCGACGCGTACGCCCGGCGGCTGATGGCCGACCCGGCTACGACCGAGGTGCCCGACCTGCTGGTGCTCCTCGGCGACCAGGTCTACGCGGACGTGACGTCGCCCACGGTCCGGCGGCTGCTGAAGCGGCGCCGCCGCCGGCCGAAGGGCGCGCCGGGCGACCAGGTGGTCAGCTTCGACGAGTACACGAAGCTCTACCTGGAGTCCTGGCGGGACCCGGAGATCCGCTGGCTCTTCTCCACCGTGCCGAGCGTGATGATCTTCGACGACCACGAGGTCATCGACGACTGGAACACCTCGGCCTCCTGGCGCTCCGACATGCGCGAGCAGCCGTGGTGGGCGGAGCGGATCACCAGCGGCCTCGCCTCGTACTGGGTCTACCAGCACCTGGGCAATCTCTCCCCCGACGAGATCGCCGCCGACCCGGTCTACGCCAAGGTCGTCGCGGCGGAGGACGCCACCGGCGTGCTGCGCGAGTTCGGGCAGCGGGTCGACACCGAGGCCGACCTCGCCCACGACACCGAACGGTGGCGGGCCGTGCAGTACCAGTGGAGCTACGCGCTGGACCTGGGCCGGACCCGGCTGGTCATGCTCGACAACCGGTGCAGCCGGGTGCTGGAGCCGGGCCAGCGGGCGATGCTGCCCCCGGGCGAGTGGTCGTGGTTCCTCGACCGCGCCCACGGCGTCTACGACCACCTGGTGGTCGGCGCGTCCCTGCCCTGGCTGCTGCCGCCGGGCATCCACCACGTGGAGGCGTGGAACGAGAAGCTGGCCGACTCGCGGCGGCCCTGGGTCGCCCGGCTGGCCGAGAAGCTGCGCCGGGGGCTGGACCTGGAGCACTGGGCCGCGTTCCGCCGCTCGTTCGACGCGCTCGGCGCGCTCTTCGCCCGCCTCGGCAGCGGCACCCCCGGCGAGCCCGGCGAGCGCGTCGGGGCCGGCCCGGCGTACGCGCCACCGGCGTCGATCAGCGTGCTCTCCGGCGACGTGCACCACTCGTACGTGGCGCGGGCGCGGTTCGACGACCGGAGCGTGGTCACCCCGGTGCACCAGCTCACCTGCTCGCCCATCCACAACCAGGTCCCGGCCGGGATGCGCCCGCTGATGAAGCTGGGCTGGTCGTCCGGGCCGTCCGGGGCCACCCGGGCGCTGGCCCGCACCGCCGGCGTACGCCGCCCGCCGTTCCGCTGGAAGCGGCTGGCCGGGCCGTACTTCGGCAACGCGGTCGCCACGCTGGTGCACGCCGGCCGGACGGCCGAGGTGACGATCGAGGGCACCACCAGCGACGGCCACCTGCGCGAGGTCATGCGGCAGGGCCTGACCCCCGGCGGGTGAGCCTCCCGCCGCGCCCCGGCCTGCCCACCCGCGCCGGGCGGCCACCGCCCACGCGCCGGCACCCCGATAAACCGCTCGCCGGTTGTCGGAGGTGCCAGCCAGGATGACCGGCATGACCTGGCGAGCACCGGAGATCACCCGGACCCCCGAGCCCTACGTCGGCGACGAGCGCACCATGCTGGAGGGCTGGCTGGACTTCCACCGGCAGACCCTGCTGCTCAAGTGTGCCGGGCTGACCGCCGAACAACTGAAGACGCCCAGCGTCGAGCCCTCCGGGCTCACCCTGCTCGGCCTGGTCCGGCACCTGGCCGAGGTGGAGGCCTGGTGGTTCCGGGAGAACCTCGCCGGCCAGCAGGTCGACTACCCCTACTTCACGCCCGACAACCCGGACGCCGACCACGACGTCAGCGCCGCCGACGCCGAGGCCGACTTCGCCACCTACCACCGGGAGGTGGCGCTGGCCCGCGCCGCCGCCGCCGGCCGGTCGCTCGACGAGACCTTCACCGAGGTCGGCCCGAAGCGCCGGACGTTCAACCTGCGCTGGATCTACGTGCACATGATCGAGGAGTACGCCCGGCACAACGGCCACGCCGACCTGATCCGCGAACGCATCGACGGCGTCACGGGCGAGTAGCAGCCCCCGGCGGGGCGGGCCGGAACCGGTCAGTACGCCAGGGCGGCCCGCGCGTACCGCAGGTCGGCCGGGCCGCTCCAGCGCAGCGCCGACAGGCCGGCGACCCGGGCGCCCCGGATCGCCCAGTCCTCGTCGTCGACGAAGAGCACCCGGGCCGCCGGGGTCTCCAGGGCCTCGCAGGCCGCCTGGAAGTACTCCTTCGCCGGCTTGTTCACCCCGACCCTGGACGAGTTGACCACCACGTCGAACTCGTCCGTCAGGTCGAGCGCGGCGAGGTCGGCATCGAGCAGGTCCGTGGCGTTCGTGCCTAGCCCGACGCGGATGCCGCCGGCCCGCGCCTCGCGGACGAAGGCGAGCACCTCCGGGTCCACCTCGCCCCGGTAGCGCTGCCACTGCTCCACGGCCGCCCGGGCCCGCTCGGGGCCGCCCACGGAGTCGGCCAGCGCGTCGGCCACGCTGGCCATCCAGTCGGCGTGGCTGACCCGGCCGGTCAGCACCGGCTGGAGCCGCCCCCACTGCATGGCGATCTCGGTGAGTACGCCGTCGGACAGGCCGTACTCCCGCTCCACCCCGGCGGCCACCGCCGGGTCCCACCTGCGCAGGACGCCGTCGAAGTCCACCAGGAGCGCCGTCGCCCGTTCCCGACCCACTACTCGTTCTCCTCGCCGCGGCCACGCCGCTCGTCCCCGTCGGCCCGGTTGAGCCGTTGGCTGATCACCTGGGTCACCCCGTTGCGCATGGTCACGCCGTACAGGGCGTCGGCGACCTCCATCGTCCGCTTCTGGTGCGTGATGACGATGAGCTGGCTCTTCTCCCGCAACTGGGCCAGCAGCGTGATCAGCCGCCCCAGGTTGACGTCGTCGAGCGCCGCCTCGACCTCGTCCATGATGTAGAACGGGCTGGGCCGGGCCCGGAAGATGGCCACCAGCATCGCCACCGCGGTCAGCGAACGCTCTCCGCCGGAGAGCAGCGACAGCCGCTTGATCTTCTTGCCCGGCGGGCGGGCCTCGACCTCGATGCCGGTGGTGAGCAGGTCGTCGGGGTCGGTGAGCACGAGCCGCCCCTCACCACCGGGGAAGAGCACGGTGAAGACCTGCTGGAACTCCCGGGCCGTGTCGGCGAACGCGCTGGCGAAGACCTCCAGGATCCGGTCGTCGACGTCCTTGACCACGGTGAGCAGGTCCCGGCGGGTGGCCTTGAGGTCCTCCAGCTGCTCGGAGAGGAACTTGTAGCGCTCCTCCAGCGCGGCGAACTCCTCCAGGGCCAGCGGGTTCACCTTGCCGAGCAGGGCCAGTTCCCGTTCCGCCTTGGCGGCCCGCTTCTCCTGCACCGGCCGCTCGTAGCGGACCGGCTCGGGCACCGGCAGGCCGTCGCGTTCGGCCGCCGCCACGTCGGCCTGGGTGGGCGGGACGGGCTGGGCCGGGCCGTACTCGGCGACGAGGGTCTCCACGTCCAGGCCGAAGTCCTCGGCGGCCTTTGCCTCCAGCTGCTCGATGCGCAGCCGCTGCTCGGCGCGGGCCACCTCGTCGCGGTGCACCTGGCTGGTCAGCCGCTCCAGCTCCGCGCCGAGCCGCTTGGCCGCGCTGCGTACCTCCTGGAGTTCGGCCTCGCGGGCGGCGCGTTCGCGCGCCACGGCGTCGCGGTGCTCCTCGGCCGCGGCGATCGAGGTGGCCAGCCGGGTGAGGGCCTCCCGGGCCCCGCCCGCCACGGCCCGGGCGATCCCCGCGCCCCGGGTGCGCGCCGCCCGCCGGGCCGCCGCGCGTTCCCGCGCGGCCCGCTCGGCGGTGGCCTGCCGGCGCAGGGAGTCCGCGCGGCCGGCGATCGAGGAGACCCGCTCCTCGGCGGTACGCACCGCGAGCCGGACCTCCATCTCGTTCTGCCGCGCCTGCGGCACCATCGCGGCGAGCTGGTCGCGTTCCTCCGCGGAGGGTTCCGCGTCGACGGGGGTCTCCTCGGCCAGCCGCAGCCGCTCCTCAAGCTCGGCCAGGGTGAGCAGGTCCCGCTCCCGGGCGGCCTCCGCGCGGGCCCGGGACTCGCCGAGCCGGTCCGTCTCCGCCTTCGCCGAGCGGGCCGCCGCGCCCAGCTCGGCCAGCCGGCGGGCGGCGGCGTTGCGGTGGCTCTCCGCCTCCCGTTTGGCGGCGGCGGCGTGCTGCACCGTCTCCTTGGCGGCGGCCACCTCGGCGCGGGCGTCGACGAGCTGTTCGCGCAGCTCCGCGCCGGTGACCTCGGCGGCGAGCCGGTTCGACCGGGCCTCCTCGACGGCGGCCTGCACCTCGATGAAGCTGGGCGCCTTGGCCGACCCGCCGGCCGCCGCGTACGCCCCCACCACGTCGCCGTCGGGGGTGACCGCGCGCAGCTCCGGGTTGCCGGCGACCACCTCGGCCGCGGCGGCGAGGTCGTCGACCAGCACCACGTCGCGCAGCGCCCGGTGCACCGCCGGGCGGAGCTGCGGGGAGCACTCCACCAGGTCGGGCGCCCAGCGGGCGCCGTCGGGCAGCTTCGGCCGCAGCGCGTCGGCGGGCCCGTCCATGCCCGGCCCGGCGGGGCTGCCGACCAGCAGGCCGGCGCGACCGGCGTCGGAGATCTTCAGCAGCCGCATGGCCTCGACCGCCTCGTCGACGCCGCTGACCGCGACCGCGTCGGCGAGCCCGCCGAGCGCGGCGGCGAGCGCGGCCTCCTGCCCGGGCGCGACCGTGAGCAGCCCGGCCAGGCTGCCCAGCAGGCCCGGGACCTCGTCGGCGCGGGCCAGCAGCGCGCCCGCGCCGTCCTTGCGGCGCAGGCCGAGGGCGAGCGCCTCCTCCCGCGCCTTCCAGGTGGCGGCGTCCTTCTCCGCCGTCCGCTCCGCGTCGGTAAGTGACCGCACGGTGGCCTGCGCCCGCTCCTGGGCGGCGACCGCCTCGGCGTGCCGGGCGTCGAGGTCGGCGTTGTCCCGGTCCGCCTCGGTGGACTGCTCGGCGACCGCGTCGAGTTCGGCCTGGGCCTGGTCGGCCCGGGCCAGCGCGTCGGCGTGCGCGGTGGCGAGCCGCTCGATCTCCTCGCCGGCGCTGGTGGTCCGGGCGCGGGCGGAGTTGACCTGACCGGTCAGCCGGGCCAGGCCCTCCCGCCGGTCGGCGATCGCCTTGGCCGCGGCGACCAGCTCGCGTTCGGCGGCGGCGAGCTGCCGCTCCAGCTCCTGGCGGTGCTCGACGGCCTCGGCCAGCCGGATCTGGTCGTCGGTGAGCGCGCCGCGCAGCTCCTCCTCCTGCTCCCGGATCCGCTCGGCCTCGGCCTCCAACTGCTCGGGGTCGCGACCGGGGCGCTCGTCGTCGGGAGTGGCGCTGAGGTGCCGCAGCCGTTCCCGGGCGAGCTGCTCGATGGAGCGGAACCGCTCGGAGAGGGCGGAGAGCTTGTACCAGGTGTCCTGCGCGGCGGCCAGCAGCGGCGCGTCCTCGGCGAGGGCCGCCTCCAGCTCGGCCAGCCGCGCCTGCACCTCGGTGTGTTCGGCCTCGACCTGCTCGCGCCGCTCGCGCACGGCGGTCTCGTCGGCGATCTCCCGGTCCAGGGTGGCGCGCAGGGTGGCCAGGTCGTCGGCGAGCAGCCGTAGCCGGGCGTCGCGCAGGTTGGCCTGGATGGCGGCGGCACGGCGGGCCACCTCCGCCTGCCGGCCCAGCGGCTTGAGCTGGCGGCGCAGCTCGGCGGTGAGGTCGGTGAGCCGGTTGAGGTTCGTCTGCATCGCGTCGAGCTTCCGCAGCGCCTTCTCCTTGCGCTTGCGGTGCTTGAGGACGCCGGCCGCCTCCTCGACGAACGACCGCCGGTCCTCCGGCTTGGCGTGCAGCATCCCGTCGAGTCGCCCCTGGCCGACGATGATGTGCATCTCCCGGCCGATGCCGGAGTCCGACAGCAGCTCCTGGATGTCGAGCAGCCGGCAGGTGTCGCCGTTGATCTCGTACTCGCTCTCGCCGGAGCGGAACATCCGGCGGGTGATCGACACCTCGGTGTACTCGATCGGCAGCGCGCCGTCGGTGTTGTCGATCGTGAGGGTCACCTCGGCCCGGCCCAGCGGGGCCCGGCCGGCGGTGCCGGCGAAGATGACGTCCTCCATCTTGCCGCCGCGCAGCGCCTTGGCGCCCTGCTCGCCGAGCACCCAGGCGATGGCGTCGACGACGTTGGACTTGCCGGAGCCGTTGGGGCCGACCACGCAGGTGATCCCCGGCTCCAGCTTGAGCGTCGTCGCGGAGGCGAAGGACTTGAAGCCCTTCACCGTCAGGCTCTTGAGATGCACCTTCTCGATCCTCGTCCGGTGGCCGCCGTACCGTCGCCGGCTGCGCGGACCTGGGTGAACCCGCAGACTAACCCGGGACCGGGAACCGCCGGGCACGCGACCCGCCTGGCGACCGCCGGGCGCCCGTCCCAGGTGACGCGGGCCGGCCCGCCCGGGTGCGGACCATCCGTCGGCCGGAGTCGTACGGGAATCGTCGCGGCGGGCCGCACAAGATCACGAATTGGTGCGGCGAAAAGGGGTGCGGACAGAGCTGCGCGCCGGCACAGAAGTGTCGGCGCGCTCTTTTTGCGTGATGCGATTCAGTTTTGCGATCTGGAGATCAGGTCAGTGCGGGCTCGGCCAGACGGAGCAGATCGTCCGCCTCCGCCGCAGCCGCCGCGAGCCGATCGTTCTCGGCACGCAGCCGCGTGATCTCGAACTCCAGAGCCCGAACCGTGGTACGCAGTCGGGTGACCTCGTCGAGCAGACGCCGATCGGGCGCCGCACCTACGTGGCCGTACAGGGCCTTAGCCATGTTGACTCCTTGATATGCGCTGCCGGAAGGGCCGGCCAACGCGCGCCCAAATGTGTACGCGGCTGTCACCCCAGGCGATTCTGGGCATGACCGGGCGCGACTGGCGACACCTACATATTGAGCCGACACCCCCTCTTTCGTCAAGTTCTCGCAGGCCGTAGATCATTTCCACGTCGACCTGGCCACTTGCCGGGGGGCTGCCACAAGGCGCGGACACACTCTGTCCGGACACCTTGACTCTACGCCTCGGATCCCGGGAAGTCCCCACCCTGCCGTCCGGCTTCCCCTTAACTCTTCCTTAGCCACGTTGCCGCTGTTCACGCCCGCCACGTAGCGTCACCCCGGCCCGCAACCGACCCCCTGGAGGCAGAGGCGTGTACGGCTGGACCGACCCGTACCACCCGGACGGCGCCGACCGGCGCCGCGAGCAGCCGCTGGGCGAGGAGCCGCCGGCCTGGCTCACCGACCGTCCGGAGCCGAGGTCCGCCTACCTCTTCGGGGACGACCCGGAGCAGCCCGCCGACGAGTGGCACCGCGACCAGCCGACCGCCCGCTGGCAGCCCGAGCCCGCCGCGCCGGCCGGGACCTGGCAGCCGCAGACCACCGACGCGACCGCGACCTGGCGGCCCGAGCCCACCGACCGCTGGCAGGCCGAGCCGGACCCCCGCTGGGCCCCCGGGTCCGCCAGCCCGGCGGACGGGGCGTACCCGGCGGAGCGCCCCTTCCCCGCGGACCG
>NZ_WAAS01000110.1:0-20445 GCF_008806585.1 Micromonospora sp. AMSO12t | reverse complement strand
CGGCAGCAGGTGCCGCGAGCGTCGGGGTACCGACGCCGGTCAGCAGACCGCCGGCTAGCAGGGCCGCACCGACGGCGGCAAGGGGTCTCTTCACGTGCCCTCCTGGACAGGAATGCGTGACGGGGGTAGTCACACATGTAGATACAACGATGCGCCAGCCAAAAAGAGAAGGGTTGATCGGATTTCCGCTTGAGACAATGGCCGTTCGGTGGAATCGACGCTGGTGGGAACCGGATCGCCACCCCGAGCGTCCGACGAACATGAGATCAGCTTCGATGGCCGGCGCCGGGATCGCGCTCGCGGCGACCCTCCTGGCCGGCTGCGCGTCGACCGGACCCGCGGACCAGGCCGCCCCGCCCGGTCCGGCGCGGACGCCGGCCACACCGACGACCGCCGCGCCGTCCCCGCAGCCGACGACCGCGCCGCGCTCCCCCGGGCCGGCGGCCACGGCGGCCCGGATCATGCTGACCCGGTCGGGCGGGTTCGCCGGACGCGGCGACACCGTGACGGTGGAGCACGACGGCCGGTGGACGGTCGTCGACCGCGCCGGATCCCCACGCACCGGCCGGCTCTCCAGCGCGGATCTCGACCGGCTGCGCCGGCTCGTCGTCGACCCGGCCCTCGCCGCCGAGGCGGGCCGCCCGTCGGCGCCCACCGCCTGCCAGGACGCCTTCAGCTACCGGCTGACGATCGGGGAGGTGGAGACCGGCTACGTGGACTGCCCGGCCGACGGTGCCGCGCCGGCCGCGACCCGTGCGGTCGTGGAACTCCTGCTCGGGGCCACGGGCTGAGCGAGCACAGGCCCGTCGGTCGGGGTCAGAACCGGTAGCCCTCCGGCAGGCCGGTGGCGCGCAGCTCCGGCGGCAGATGGGCGACGTCGTTGACCGCGAGCAGCGTCGGCGGACCGCCCGGGCCGTAGCGGATCACCGTCAGCCCGCAGTGGTGCGCGTTGAAGCCCAGCCAGCGCCGCTCCGGCGCGTCGAGCGCGTGCCGGACGAACCAGGCGATCAGGAACGTGTGCGTGACGACCAGATCCCGCCGGTCGCCATCGTCCGGGGCGGTGGCGAACCGCCGCACGGCCGCCGCCGTCAGTCGCGGCCCGTCGGCCCGCTCCGCCGGGGAGAAACCCGCCAGCAGCCGGGCGTACGCGGGCGGCAGGCCGGTCGGATCGGTGTCGTGCGGCAGGTGGTCGCCGACCTCCTCGGCGGCGTACACGCCGATCCCGGGCAGCGACGCCGCGACCAGCTCGGCGGTCTCGACGGCACGCCGCAGCGGGCCGTGGTGGACGGCGTCGACGGGCACGCCGCGCAGCCGCTCACCGAGCAGGGTCGCCTGCCGGCGGCCCCGGTCGGACAGGCCGGTCTCCGGCGGGTCGACGCCCGGCGGGGTGCCCGGCGGACGGTCCTGCTCGCCGTGCCGGGCCAGGTAGAGCAGGCGGGTCCCCACGTCGTCCCCCCTCGTACGCGATCGAAAGGCGTGCCACCGGCGGCACGCCTCCCGATGATGGCTCCCTGCCGCCAGGTCAGCCCCTGGGGAACATCTGGCCGATGCGGATCTTGTTGCCGAACGGGTCGCGGATGCCGAAGTCGATCCCGTACGGGCGCTCCATCGGCTCGTCGGTGATCTCGACGCCCTTGGCGACGAGGTCCTCGTACGTCTTCTGCGCGTCGTCGGTGGTCATGAAGAGGTACCCGCCCAGCGCCCCCTTGGTGAGCAGCTCACGGACCTGCTCGGCGGTGGCCGGGTCCAGCGCCGGCGGGCCCGGCTTCTCCAGCAGGATCTCGCGCTCCGGGTCGCCGGGCAGGTTCACCGTCAACCAGCGCATGAAGCCGAGGTCCTGGTCGGTGTTGACCTCCAGGCCGAGCTTGCCCACATAGAAGTCGAGGGCCTCGTCCTGGTCGAGCACGTAGATCTGGGAGCGGCTGATCGCGTTCATCGTCATGCCCGGAACGCTACGGGGCTCCCCTGACCTGCTGCTTATCCAAAACTGACCTCTGCTGTCCGAAGCTGCTGGGCCGGGTCCAGGCCTTCGTGAAGCACACCGGCACGGCGGCGGTCGGTGCCTTGCGCCGGCGGTACTCCGACGGTGACTCCCCGACGATCTGCCGGAACGTGCGGCTGAACGTGCCCAGGCTGCCGAAGCCGACCGCGTAGCAGACGTCGGTGACGTCCCGGCCGGTGTGCAGCAGCAGGTACATCGCCCGCTCCACCCGGCGCCGCTGGAGGTAGCGGTGCGGGGTCTCGCCGAAGGTCGCCCGGAAGGTGCGGATGAAGTGCGCCTCGGAGACGTACGCGATCCGGGCCAGGGCGGGGATGTCGAGCGGCTGGTCGTACGCGCGGTCCATCGCGTCCCGGGCGCGCAGCATGGCCCGGTTCGACTCCTCCGTCGCCCTGCTCACACCGCCCAGCATAGGGTGCCGTCACGCCGGACCCCGCTACCTCGGTGCGGTCGCCAGGATCGCGTCGAGGCCCTGGTCGAACAGCTCGTCGTCGCTCCATCGGGCGTCGTCGAGGTGACCGGAGTCGATGAGGGTCGGATAGGCGGCGGGATTCGCCGTGATGTGCCGCCGGGCCTCGCCGCGCGCGTGCGGATCAGCGGTCCGCCGCCAGGTCGCCTCGGTGAGCGCGGCGCCGATGACGTAGTTGGCGAGCAGGCGGGTCGCCACCGCCAGTCGACGGCCCGAGAAGCCGCCGCGCACCAGTGCCGACTGGAGGAACTCGGTGCGCGCGAGCACGTTGGGGCCGAGCATGGGTCGCCCGATCAGGCTCGCCGCCCAGGGGTGCCGGAGGATGGCCGTCCGCCAGTCCCGGACCAGCGCGCGTACGTCGTCCCGCCAGTCGCCCACCTCGTGCGGGAGCCGGACGTCGCCGAAGATCTGGTCGACGGCCAGGTCGAGCACGTCGTCCTTCGTCTTCACGTGCCAGTACAGCGCGGTGGACGTGACGTCGAGTTGCTGGGCGAGGCGACGCATCGTCAGGCCGTCCATGCCGTGCCCGTCGAGCAGGGCCACTGCGGCGTCGACGATGCGTTGCCGGCTCAGCGGCGGCGTACGGCGCGGACGGGCGGACTCCGCACGGAGCCACACCGAGCTGACGGCATCGGGCCGGCCGGCCGGCTCCTCGCGCGGCGTCCGGCCGGATCGGTTGGTGGTCACCCGACCACTCTATTACGGTGCTCGGGCGACTTAACGGTGGTAAGTTGCTCGACACGCGTTAGGTGACGGCGCCACAGAGGAGGCCTGGGCATGCCCCTGATGCGGATCCATCTAGACACCGACCCGACGACCGCCCGCCGGGTCCTGGCCCTGCACCGGGCAGGGAAGAACCACCACGAGTCCCGGGACGCCGCCCGCAGCGAGGTCTGGCGGCACGGCCGCACGCCAGCCGCCGAGCCGGTCTTCGTCGGCGTCACCAACGGCAAGCCTCTCCGCCTGATCTACGACGTGGAGGTCCACTTCGACACGACGCCCTGATGCGAGATCCGCGCAGACCGACGGCACGCCGACGGCGACGGTCAACCGGCCGGCTCGCGACGGTGCCCGGCAAGAGATGCCTGATGAAATTTGGAGCCCCCGGCCGGGATCGAACCGGCGACATCTCGCTTACAAGGCGAGTGCTCTGGCCAGCTGAGCTACAGGGGCGTGTGGTGCCGACGCCAGCATAGCGACTGACGTCCGGATTTCCGCCGCGGCAGGCCCCCCGACCACCGGAAACGTCTCCGCCCTCCTGCGGCGGACCGACATTGACGGTCGATTGATGTCCGCCCGTGCCCGAGTGACCGGAATGTCTATGCGGTCCGTCCCATCCCGTGCGCCCCGCCTTGGCAGGTGGCGGAAAGCCGTTTACCGTGCAGTGACACGGACGACATCTCGATCACCGAGAGGCTGCCCGTGGGCCGGCGCGTCCCGTGCCGGCCGCTCCTTCACTCGGATCGTCCGGCACGTTCCTGCCGGTGAAAGGAAGCACCCCATCATGGCTACGGTCACCTACTCCAAGGCGTCCCGGATCTACCCGGGCACGGAGCGTCCCGCCGTCAACCAGCTCGACCTGGAGATCGGCGACGGCGAGTTCCTCGTCCTGGTCGGCCCCTCCGGTTGCGGCAAGTCCACCAGCCTGCGCATGCTCGCCGGCCTGGAGGACGTCGACCAGGGCTCGATCCACATCGACGACCGGGACGTCACCCACCTGCCGCCGAAGGCCCGCGACATCGCGATGGTCTTCCAGAACTACGCCCTCTACCCGCACATGACGGTGTACGAGAACATGGCGTTCGCGCTCAAGCTGCGCAAGACCTCGAAGGCCGAGATCGACCGGCGGGTCAAGGAGGCGGCGGCGCTGCTCCAGCTGGAGGAGTACCTGGGCCGCAAGCCGAAGGCCCTCTCCGGCGGTCAGCGCCAGCGGGTGGCCATGGGCCGGGCGATCGTCCGCGAGCCGCAGGTCTTCCTCATGGACGAGCCGCTGTCGAACCTCGACGCGAAGCTGCGTGTGCAGACCCGTACCCAGATCGCGTCGCTCCAGGCGAAGCTGGGCGTCACCACCGTCTACGTCACCCACGACCAGGTCGAGGCCATGACCATGGGCCACCGGGTGGCGGTCATGCTCGACGGCGAGCTCCAGCAGGTGGACACCCCGCGGGCGCTCTACGACACCCCGGCCAACGTCTTCGTCGCCGGCTTCATGGGCTCCCCCGCCATGAACATCAAGACCGTGCCGCTGAACGAGCGGGGCGCCGCCTTCGCCGACCTCCACATCCCGCTCACCCGTGAGCAGGTCGAGGCGGCCCGCGCCGACGGCGGCGACAACAAGGTGACCGTCGGCTTCCGCCCCGAGGACTGCGACCTGGTCAGCCCGACCGAGGGCGGCATGCCCGTCGTCGTCGAGCTGGTCGAGGACCTCGGCTCGGACGCCAACATCTACGGCCACGCCGCGCTCGAGGGCAGCAACGAGCGCTTCGTGGTCCGTACCGACCGGCGCACCATGCCGAACATGGGCGACACCGTGTTCGTCAAGCCGCGCGAGGGCCGCAGCCACGTCTTCAACGCGAGCACCGGCCACCGCATCTGACGTACGACGAGATGGGGGTGCCCGCCGATCGGCGGGCGCCCCCATCGTCGTCTCCGGCTGAAGGCCCCCGGACAGGCGAAGGGGCGGCCCGCCATCGGCGGACCGCCCCTTCTTCGTGTCTGTGGATCAGCCCTCGGCGGCCCGGCGGCGCGCCACCTCGGCGAGGGTGACGGCCGCGGCGACGCTGGCGTTGAGCGACTCGACGTCGGAGACCATCGGGATGCTGACCGTCAGGTCGCAGGTCTCGCCGACCAGCCGGGAGAGCCCCCGACCCTCGGAGCCGACCACCACGACCAGCGGGCCGACGGCGGCCTCCAGGTCGTAGAGGTCGGTCTCGCCGTCGGCGTCCAGGCCCACCACCAGGAAGCCGGCGTCCTGACAGGCCTTCAGCGACCGGGTCAGGTTGGTCACCTGGGCGACCGGTACCCGCGCCGCCGCACCGGCGCTGGTCCGCCAGGCGGTCGCGGTGATCCCGGCCGCCCGCCGCTCCGGTACGAAGACACCCTGCGCGCCGAAGGCGGCGGCGGACCGGATCACCGCGCCGAGGTTGCGCGGGTCGGTCACCCCGTCCAGCGCCACCAGCAGCGGGGCGGTCTGCTCCAGCGCCGCCGCGACGAGGTCCTCGAAGGGCTCGTACGCGAACGCCGGCACCTGGAGTCCGATGCCCTGGTGCAGCACGCCGCCGGTCATCCGGTCCAGCTCGGCCCGGCTGACCTCCAGGATCGCGATGCCCCGGTCGGCGGCCGTCCGGACGATCTCGTTGATCCGGTCGTCGGCGTCGATGCCCTGGGCGGTGTAGAGCGCGGTCGCCGGCACCTGGGCGCGCAGCGACTCCAGCACCGGGTTGCGCCCGACCAGCAGCTCCGGCGTGTCCTTGGACGGGTTGGACTTGCGGCCCGGCGCGACCCGGGGGCCACCGCGACCGGTGGGCCTGGCGCCCCGGCCGCCCGTACCGCGCCCGCCGCCGGTCGGCACGCCCCGGCCACCGCCCTTGCCCCAGGTGGTGTCCTTGCTGCCCGGCTGGCCGATCTTGGGGGCGCGCCCCTCCTCGGCCGCCGCCCGGCGCTCCTTGTCCTGCTTCCATGCGGTGCGCTGGGGCAGCTTCTCGGTGCCCGAGTAGGCCTTGTGCCAGGGCCGCTCGTCGGCGGGCAGGGTCTTGCCCCGCCCGGCGAGGGAGTCCTTGTTCTTGCCACCGGAGCCCTTCGGGGCTCCCGCCTTCGGCGTCAGACGCCGGCCACGGCGCTGCGAGTTGCCGGCCATCAGTCCTGCTCTCCAATAGTCCAACGGGGGCCCTGGGGGGTGTCCTCGACCACCACGCCGGCTTGCTTGAGCTGGTCGCGTACGGCGTCGGCGGCGGCCCAGTCCTTGCGACCGCGGGCCTGTGCGCGCTGCTCCAGGGCCAGCGCGACCAGCGAGTCCACCACGCCGCGCAGGTCGTCCGTGCGGCCGCCACCGGTCCACGCCGGGTCGAGGGGGTCGACCCCGAGGATATCCAGCATGGCGCGCGCGGAGGCCAGCGCCGTGCGGACGGTCACATCGTCGCCGCTGGTCAGCGCGGTGTTGCCGTCGCGAACCACCTCGTGCAGGACGGCGAACGCGGCGGAGGTGTTCAGGTCGTCGTCCATGGCCGCCGCGAACGCGCCCGGCAGCTCGCCGAGCTGGCCGGCGCCGACGCGCTCGACGGCCCGCTGCACGAAGCCCTCGATCCGGCGGTACGCGACGGCGGCCTCGCGCAGCGCGTCCTCCGAGTAGTCGATCCGGGACCGGTAGTGCGCGGCGGCGTAGTAGTAACGCAGCTCCACCGGGCGCACCCCGAGCGAGTCGACGTACGTCAGGTCGAGGGCGTTGCCGAGCGACTTGCCCATCTTGGCGCCGCCGATGCTGAGCAGCCCGTGGTGCACCCAGTAGCGGGCGAACGGCAGCCCGGCGGCCTGCGACTGGGCGATCTCGTTCTCGTGGTGGGGGAAGGTGAGGTCCAGTCCGCCACCGTGGATGTCGAACTCGGCGCCGAGGTACCGCCGGCACATCGCCGAGCACTCGATGTGCCAGCCCGGCCGGCCACGCCCCCACGGCGACGGCCAGTAGGCGTCCGCCGGCTCGTCGGGCTTGGCGCCCTTCCAGAGCGCGAAGTCGCGCGGGTCGCGCTTGCCCCGGTCGGGCGCGTCCCCGGCCGACTGCATCGCGTCCGGCGACTGCCCCGACAGGGATCCGTATGCCGGCCAGGAGCAGACGTCGAAGTAGACGTCGCCGGAGTCGTCGGTGGCCGGGTAGGCGTGCCCGTCGGCGATGAGCTTGGCGATCAGCTCGTGCATCTCCGGGATGTGCCCGGTGGCCCGCGGCTCGTACGTCGGGGGCAGCACGTTGAGCGCCCGGTAGGACTCGGCCAGGATCAGCTCGTTGGCGTACGCGATCGACCAGAAGGGCTGGCCCCGCTCCATCGCCTTGACCAGGATCTTGTCGTCGATGTCGGTCACGTTGCGGATGAAGGTGACCTCGTAGCCGGCGGCGAGCAGCCAGCGGCGCAGCACGTCGTAGTTGACGCCGGAGCGAAGGTGACCGATGTGCGGCGGGGCCTGGAGGGTGAGACCACACAGGTAGACCCCCACCTTGCCGGCTTCCCGCGGGACGAAGTCCCGCACCGATCGGGTGGCGGTGTCATACAGGCGTAGCGTCACCGTACAAGGGTAGCCGTCCCCGCATTCCTGAGTTGTCCGGAGCCGGGTCGTACGCTGCTGGGCGTGGAGACGACGGCGCGGGGCGGGGAGACGGCGCAGACCCTGGACCGGGGGCTGCGACTGCTGCACCTGGTCGCCGACGCGCCGGGCGGGCTGACGGTCACCGAGGCGGCGAACCGGTTGGGCGTCGGCCGGGCGGCGGTGTACCGGCTGGTCGGCGCGCTCGCCGCGCACGGCATGCTGCGCCGCGACGGCGAGGGCCGCCTGCGCCTCGGCGCCGGGGTGCTGCACCTGGCCCGGCGGGCCCAGCCGCTGCTCGCCGAGGGGGCGCTGCCCGCGCTGCGCCGCCTCGCGGAGCAGGCCGGCGCGACCGCCCACCTGACGGTGGTCGAGGGCGGCGAGGGGGTCGCGCTCGTCGTGGTCGAGCCGAGCTGGACGTCGTTCCACGTCGCATACCGGACGGGGGCGCGGCACCCGCTGGAGCGCGGGGCGGCCGGGCGGGCCATCCTCGCCGGCCGGGCGGGCGCCGCCGGCCCGGTGAGCACCGCCGGGGAACTGCAATCCGGGGCGTACGGCGTGGCCGCCCCGGTGCTCGGCGTGCCGGGCCTGGAGGCGAGCGTCGGGGTGGTGGCGCTTGCCCCGCTGGACGCCGAGGTGGTCGGCGCGCAGGTCCTCACCGCCGCCACCGCCATCGCCACCGCCCTCTCCTGAGCCGTCACTCTGTCCTGAGCCACCGCCCTGTTCGGAGCCCCCGGCCCTTTCCGAGCCACCGCCCGCCCTCGGGCGCGGACGGGTGCCCTACCACATCCGCGCCCCGCCGTGCCGGTTGTCCACAGTCGGCATTCCTCGGGGCGGCCCCGGTTGTCCACAGGGCTGTCCAGCGGGATCGGACGGCGGGCACGCTGCCCACATGCCACCTCCACCGCACCGGCCCGGCGTTCTGGCCTGGCAGGTCTTCCGCGGCTCAGACGCGATCCGACAGGGACTGGTCACCGAGCACCAGCTGCGCAGCTCGGCCTGGCTGCGCCTGCGCCACGACGTCTACGCCGACGCCCGGCTGGACCGGGACCACGCCCTGGCCTGCCGGGCCGCCGCCCTGCGGCTGCCGCCCGAGGCGGTCGTCGCCGGCCCTTCGGCGGCCTACCTGCACGGCGTCGAGCACGCCGCCTCCTTCGCCGACGACGTGCACGTCCTCGTTCCCAGGACGATGCGCCTCGGCCCGCAGCGGGGCCTGCGCGTGCACTCCACGGGCCCGGCCACCTCGCCGACGTACGCGTCCGCCCGGTCCCGAAAGGCTGGCGGCGGTCCGGGCCCGGCGGTCGGCCAGCCCGCTGGAAGCCTGGGCACGGCGTTCGGCCGGCCCTCGGACGGCCTGGGCGTCGCGGTCCGCCAGCCCGCCGTCCACCGGGACGTCCCGGTCCGCCCGGCCGCTGGAAGCCTGAGCACGGCAGCCCGCCCGCCCGACGGCCGCCCGAGCACGGCGATCCGTCAGCCTGAAGGCGGCCCGGCGGTCCGTCAGCCCTCGGGCGGCCGGCGCACCGCGGTCCGCCCGCCCCCGGGCGGCCTGCGGGTGGCGGACCTGCGGACCGCCGGCGTGCCGGTCGCCACGGATCCGACCTCGGCGGCGTGGGAGACGGCGGTCTGGTTGGAACCGCTCCGTGCGGTCGGCATCGTCGACTCGCTGCTCAGGCAGGGGTCGACCAGCCGCGAGGCCCTCGCCGACGTCGCCGACCGCAACGCCGACCGGCCCGGCGGCCGCCGGGCGCGCTGGGTGTTCGGGTTGGCGGATCCGGGCGCCCGGTCGCCGGCCGAGTCCGAGTTGCGGGTGCGGCTGGTGCTGGCCGGGCTGCCGCGCCCCGCCGCCCGGCACCCCGTCCGGGTCGCCTCCGGGCTGGTGCTGCACGTCGACCTGGCGTGGCCGGCGTACCGCGTCGCCGTCGCCCAGGACGGGCAGCACGCCGAGGCCGGCGGCGGGCACCTCGACCGGATCGCCACACTGGTCGGTGCCGGCTGGCTCGTGCTGCCCGTGACCGGCAGGCGACTGCGTCAGGACTTCCCCGGTGTCCTGCGCGAGGTTCGCGCCGCGCTCGGGGCCCGGGGCTGGCGCCAGTGACCGGGGCGCTCCCGCCACCCTCCGGCGGGTCGGCCGCCCACCGCCGGACATGCGAGGGGCCCGGCCGAACGAGTCGGCCGGGCCCCTGCCGTCCTGCCCTACGGGCGGGCGTTGGGCTTGAGCGGGGTCTTCACCGCCGCGTACGCGTCGACGATGCCGTAACCGTAGAAGCCGTTGAAGTTCAGCCCTCCGGCGCAGTAGGCGTCGAACTCGGCGTCCCGGCCCTCGTTGGCGTACGACTGCAGGCGCGGCTCCGGGCAGGCGTGCTCGGCCGCCGTCCGGTAGAGGTGCTGCTCCACCAGCTTCGGCGCCATGCCGAAGCCGCCGTGCCGCTCCTTCTTGCCGTGCTTGCTGACGATCAGCGCGGCGACGCCGGAGGCGTGCGGGGCCGCCATGGAGGTGCCCTGCAGGTAGGTGTAGTACCCGCACTCACCGTTGGCCTTGCACTGCTTGAAGACCGTCTCCTCGAACCCGGCGACGATGTTGCCGTTCGCGTCGACCGAGCCCTCCTCCTGGAGCACCTTCTTCGGGTACGTCGAGAGGATCATGTTGGCGTCGGTGCGGAAGGTGTCCGTGCCGAAGCCGTCACGGAACCAGCCGCCGGGTGCCGCCACGGCGGTCTGCTCGGTGCCGTAGTTCGAGAAGTCCGACTTCTTGCCCGACGGCCCGACCGCCGACACGCTGATCACGTTGGGGCCCTCGGTGGGCAGGTCCCAGCAGCTGTCGTTGTCGATCTCGCGCGGGTAGGGCGCGGTGTCGCCGTAGTCCGGGCTCGACACGTCGGTGCGCGGGGCGCCCAGGTCCTCGTGGTTGTTGCCCAGCGCGCCGACCAGCGTGACGCCCCGGTCGTGGGCGAAGTTCAGCGCCCGCTTCATGGCCTTGATGGTGGCCCGCTGCTCGGCCTGGTCCTCGGGGGAGTCGGCCGGGTTGGCGGTGCAGTTGTAGAGCCAGGGGTCGACGTAGAAGGACATGTTGACCACGTCCAGGCCGACCTTGCCGGCGTGCAGCAGGCTGTTGACCACCGGCTCCAGGAAGAAGTAGCCGGAGTCCTGGCCGCCCTTGAGCTCCACCAGGGAGATGTTCGGGGCGACGCCGGAGAGGCCGAAGCCGTTTGCGGCGGCGCCGATCGTGCCGGCCACGTGGGTGCCGTGCCCGCCGTCGTCGGTGCCGACCGGGTCGAGGCAGCTCGCCACCTCGCACGGGCCGTCGACGTCCACCATGTCCGGGGCGAAGTTGCGGGACAGCGCCCAGTTGAAGTTCGGCGCGATGTCGGGGTTGCTGGCGTCGACGCCGGTGTCCAGCACGCCGACGGTGACCCGGCGGTCGCCCGGCTCGACCTTGCGGGCCTGGTCCGCCCGGATCATCTCCAGGCCCCAGAGCTTGTCGTCCAGCGGATCCATCTTCTTGCCACGCTTGGCGCCCGCGTCCTTGGCCGCGGCGGCGGCCAGCAGGTGCTCCTGCTCGACCCGGTCCAGCTTGGGCTTGCGGCCGATGGCCTTCTGCTCGGTGGCGCCGATCAGCGCGGTCGCGGCGGTGGCCTTCGTCGCGAAGTCGGCCCGGTCGCTGGTCACCCGGAACATGCCGACGTCGTCGGAGCGGGAGACCACCGTGCCGCCGGCCGACCGGATGGCGGCGATCGCGGCGTCCGCCGAGACGCCGTCCTCGGCGACGACGGTGAAGGTACGGGCACTGCTCGGCTCGGCGCTGGCCGGCACGCTCATGCCTGTCACCGCAAGTGCCAGCGCCGTCGCGGACGCGACGGCACCGGCGGTGAAGCGCTTGCTCACCACATCGGATCCTCTCGTTGAGGGACGTGGCAGCCATCAGACAACACCGCGGCACTTTCCGCCATAGCAACGTCGGCTGTGGCGTGAATCTGTCTTTCATCCGTGGTGGGCGCCGTCGGACGGCCCGTTCGAGTCACGGCAGGGCGGGCTCGGCGACCTCCGGCCGCGGGTCGTCAGCACGGGGAGCGCGCAGCTCGTCGACGCGCACCAGGGCGACACCGGCGACGATCAGAGCGCCGCCGAGCAGTTGCACCACGGTGGGCAGTTCGCCCAGCACCAGCCAGGCGATCAGCACGGCGAACATCACCTCGGTCAGCCCGACGAACGACGACAGCCGGGCGCCGAGGATCCGGGTGCCGGCGATCCCGGCGAGGTACGCGACCACGGCGGCGACCAGCGACAGCCCGATCACCGGCACCAGCCAACTGGTGCGCTGCCCGGCGAAGGTGACCTCGCCGAGGGACACCCGCAGCGGCAGCGCGCCGACCGCGCCGAGCAGCAGCAGGATGGCGGCTCCGACGGCCATGCCGCCGCTGGCCATGGCCACCGAGGGCAGCTCCTCGTCGACCCGCCCCGCGAGCACGAAGTAGCCGGCGAGGCCGACCGCCGCCCCGAGCCCCCAGAGCACGCCCACCGGGTCGAGCCCGCCGGCGCCGGTCAGGTCCAGGACGAAGAACAGGCCGGCGAGGGCCGCCACCGAGCCGACGACGGTCAGCCGGCGGGGACGCTGCCGGTGGACCAGCCACATCCAGCCCACCACCAGGACGATCCCGAGGTACTCCAGCAGCAGCGCGACGCCGACCGGCAGGTAGCGGACCGCGTTGAAGAAGCAGACCTGGGCCGTGGCGACCCCGAGCAGCCCGAACACGCCGATCGCGGCGAGGTTGCGGCGCAGCACACCCCACCTGCCGCGCAGGGACAGCACGGCCGGGACCGCCACGACCAGCGCGGCGACGCCGACCCGGGCGGCCACGGCGGCTTCGGCCGACCAGCCGGCGTCGATGAGGGACCGGGCGAACGTGCCGGACGTGGCGAAGGTGACTGCGGAGAGCAGGGCGAGGCCGAGACCGAGCCCGGCGGCGGGTGGTTGACGCATCGATCCACTCCCACTGTCATTGGTAAACTGCCACTATGCTCATGACGCTAGGCGGGCGCCACGACAGGAGTCAAGTTGCTCTTCACCCATGACACGGAATGCTCCCTGACTGCCGTGGCCGCGCTGGTCAACACCGACGGCCGCGCCGGTGAGGGCCTGCCCGACGTCGCCGCCCTGGACGCGTTCTTCGTCGCCCACACCTACAGCGGGCGGCACGAGCACAGCGAGGACGAACTGCGGGCGGTACGCGACCTCCGACCCCGGCTGCGCCGCCTCTGGTACGCCGACACCGAGGGGATCGTCGCCATCGTCAACGGGCTGCTGCGCGAAAACGACGCGCTGCCCCAGCTCATCACGCACGACGACGAGCCGTACCACATCCACGCCGTGCCGCGGGACGCGCCGCTGGCGACCCGGATGGCCGTCGAGGCGGCGATGGCGCTGGCGGATCTCGTACGCACCGGCGAGCTGCGCCGGCTGCGGATCTGCGACCACCCGGACTGCGAGAACGTGCTGGTCGACCTGTCCAAGAACCGGTCCCGACGGTTCTGCGACGCGGGCTGCGGCAACCGCGCCGCCGTCACCGCCTACCGCGCCCGCAAGGCCGCGGACGGGCGCTGAACCGAAAGCGGGGACTCGTCAGCGACATCGACGACATGGTCGCCGCCGCGCTCAAGTGGGAGGGCGGCTACGGCACGGCCCGGGACCGGCTGCCCCGACCTGTGGAACTGATGTCGCAGACGACTCACGCTGGATCGACAACAGGCGCCGAGGGCGAGAGCACACCGGACGGCACCACACGTCGGCGACGCGAGGGCCGTGATGTCGTAGACGATTCAGCTCCAAAGGCTTGCGGCAGCATGCCCCGCTGGGCATCAAGGTCGCCGCCGGCTCGCCTCGGCCCGGCCCCGCCGGCATCGCCTTCCGCAGCGCCGCCGACGTGCCGAACCCCACCGGGCCGGACCAGCCGGCGGCACCGGGCGCGCGGTCAGGGGTGGGTCATCCGGAGCAGGTCGAGTGCCTCGTCGAGCTGGGTCTCGCTCAGCCTGCCCGAGTCGACGTGCCCCCGGGAGACGACCACCTCGCGGATCGATACCTGCTTCGCCAGTGCCTCCTTGGCGATGGAGGCGGCCTCGTCGTACCCGAGGTAGCGGTTGAGCGGGGTGACGATCGACGGCGAGCCCTCCGCGTACGCCAGGCAGACCTCGGCGTCCGCGACCAGGCCGACCACCAGTCGGTCGGCGAAGAGCCGGCTCGACGCGGCGAGCAGGCGGACCGACTCCAGCAGGTTGCGGCCCATCACGGGGAGCATGACGTTCAGCTCGAAGTCGCCCTGGGAGCCGGCGAACCCGACGGCGGCGTCGTTGCCGATGACCTGGGCGCAGACCTGCCGCACCGCCTCGGCGACCACCGGGTTGACCTTGCCCGGCATGATCGACGAGCCGGGCTGGAGGTCGGGGATGCGCAGCTCGCGCAGGCCGGCGCGGGGGCCGGAGCCCATCCAGCGGATGTCGTTGGCGATCTTGTAAAGACCGACGGCGACCGTACGCAGCTGCCCGGAGGTCTCCACCAGCGCGTCCCGGGCGCCCTGCGCCTCGAAGTGGTTGCGCGCCTCGGTCAGCGGCAGCCCGGTCGAGCCGCGCAGCTTCTCGATGACCTTCGCGGCGAAGCCGAGCGGGGTGTTGATGCCGGTGCCCACCGCCGTGCCGCCCAGCGGCAGCTCGGCCAGCCGGGGCAGTGCCCCCTCCAACCGCTCGATGCCGTAGCGGACCTGGGCGGCGTACCCGCCGAACTCCTGCCCGAGGGTGACCGGGGTGGCGTCCATCAGGTGCGTACGCCCGGCCTTCACCACGGTCTCGAACTCCGCCGCCTTGCCCTCCAGCGCCTCCGCCAGGTGGGCCAGCGCGGGCAGCAGGTCCCGCGCGACGGCCTCGGTGGCGGCCAGGTGGATCGAGGACGGGAAGACGTCGTTGCTGGACTGCGAGGCGTTCACGTCGTCGTTCGGGTGCACGTCCCGGCCCAGCTCCCGGCTGGCCAGCGTGGCGATGACCTCGTTGGTGTTCATGTTCGACGACGTGCCGGACCCGGTCTGGAACACGTCGATCGGGAACTGGTCGTCGTAGCCGCCGTCGGCCACGTGCGCGGCGGCGGCGGCGATCGCGGCGGCCACGTTCGCGTCGATCACGCCCAGCTCGCCGTTGACCTCGGCCGCCGCCCCCTTGATCTGGGCCAGCGCCCGGATCTGGGCCGGCTCGATGCCCCGGCCGGAGATCGGGAAGTTCTGCACCGCGCGTTGGGTCTGCGCCCGCCACAGCGCCTCGGCGGGCACCTCCACCTCGCCCATCGAGTCGCGTTCGATCCGGTAACCCGTCGCCTCTGGAGTCGTCACGCGTACCATCCTGCCGCGCCGCGCGCCGACGTGCAGATGATCGCGGCGAGCCGGGTCAGCGCAGCTCGGCCAGCATCCGGGAAACCTCGTGCCGCTCCGGCGCCTCCATCTGCCGGAACAACGCGAGCGCCCGGGTCCAGTGCGACCGGGCCGCAGCCGGGTCGTCCGCCCGCAGGCGGCGGGCGATCCCGTCCAACGCCCGGGCCTGCTCGTACCGGGCGCTCGAAAGTGGAGCGCGTTCCGCGTGGTCACACGCCTAGGATCGTGGAATCGACTCCACTCCCATCGGAGGGCCTTTCACCTTGCACGAAGAACGGGGTTCCACCGGCGTGCCCGCCGTACGCCGCAAGCGCGCTCCGCGCCGGCTCCTGGCCACCGGCCTCGCCGCCCTGCTCACCGCCACCAGCGTCCTGGTCGTGACGGCCGCGCCGGCAACCGCCGGGCCGAGCCGGTTCATCCTGCCGACCAGCGGCAGTTGGACCGACGCCCACCAGCCGTCGACCGCCACTGTGGAGACCGACGGCACCGTGCCGGTCGGCACCTGGAAGTCCGGCGACGACAAACACACCTCGCGGGCCTACTTCACCTACAACCTTGCTCCGTTCCAGGGCAAGCACATCATCCGTGCCCTCGGTGTCACCGAGGAGACGGCGGTCAACGACTGCTCGAAGCCACGCGAGATCGAGCTGTGGCGGACCGACGTACCGACCAGCGCACCGACCTGGGAGACGTCACCGGCGGTTCGAGAGAAGGTCGCTGACATCGCGCCGAGCGCTCCTTGTCAGGGCCAGCTGGAAGTGCTGCTCACCGAGGCGGTACGGCAGGCGGTCGAGGCCGGACAGACCTCGATCACCTTCATGACACGGATCGCCGGCCACCACGAGAGCAAGCTGCCCTACGGCCGCTGGATCAGGGAACTCGGCATCTCCATCGAGGCGAACACGCCGCCGGACGTACCGACCGAGCTGGGAATCAACGGGTACCCGTACGCCTGCGAGTTACAGATCGGCACGACCACGCCGTACCTGGCGGCGAAGGTCACCGACCCGGACGCGGCACCGTCGAACACCGAGCCGGTGACCGCCACCTTTGCCTGGTGGCCGGTGGACGACCCCACCATGCGGACCGAGTGGACATCCCCGGCCAAGGCCGCCGGGTCGATCTTCCGGTACGACGTTCCGGCCGGTCAGATGGCCGACGGGAGGTACGCCTTCGCCGTCCGCGCCACGGACGGGGTCGGCAACACCTCCGCCTGGTCGGCGGAGTGCCGGTTCACCGTCGACACCACCAGCCCCACCCCGCCGACGGTCAGCTCCACGGACTACCCGGCCGACGACGGCTGGTACGGCGGTCCCGGCATCCCGGGCCAGTTCACCTTCTCGGCCGGCGGCGACACCGACACGGTGAAGTTCCGCTACAGCCTGTCCGGGCAGCCGACGACCGAGGTGGCGGCCGACGCGCCGGGCGGCTCGGCGGCCGTCACCATCGCCCCAGACCGGGACGGACCCAGGACGCTCACCGTCGAGGCGATGGACCTCGCGGGCAACCGCTCCCCCGCCACGAGCTACGTGTTCCGGGTGCGCACCACCAGCCCGACGATCACCGACGGCAACCCGACGGCCGGGTACGGCCAGCCGCGCACCCTGACGTTCGCGCCCCGCATGGAGGACGTCGTCGAGTACACGTACCGGCTCGACGACGGGCCGGAGCAGACCGTGCCGGCGGCCGTTGACGGCACGGCCACGGTCACGATCACGCCGGCGAAGCCGGGCTACACCACCGTGTACGTGCGCAGCCGGACGGCCGGTGACCTGCCGTCCGGCGAGGGCAGCTACCGGTTCCACCTGGCGACCAAGCCCACGGTCAGCTCGGTCGAGTACCCGATCAACAAGTTCCAGGGGGCGGTCGCCGGCACGCCGGGAACGTTCGTCTTCGAGGCCGGCATGCCCGGGGCGACGGAGTTCGTCTACTCCCTCGACGGCCGCCCGGCCGAGACGGTCGCGGCGGGCGCCGACGGGTCGGCGTCGGTGGCTTACACCCCCATGACCGCCGGAATCCGCCGGGTCACCGTCTACACGCGGACCGGCGACGGGACCGTGTCGGAGACCTTCAGCGGCACGTTCTACGTCAGCCGGGCGAGCTGACGTAGGAAGACGACGAGGGGCGCCGGGCAGTGGCCCGGCGCCCCTTCGCGTACGCGTGGATCAGCGGCGACCGACGGTCAGCACCGGCTTGGTGACCTCGGCGAAGAAGTCGTTGCCCTTGTCGTCGACCACGATGAAGGCCGGGAAGTCCTCGACCTCGATCTTCCAGACCGCCTCCATGCCCAGCTCCGCGTATTCGAGGACCTCGACGTGCTTGATGCAGTCCTGCGCGAGCCGGGCGGCCGGGCCGCCGATCGAGCCGAGGTAGAAGCCGCCGTGCTGCTGGCAGGAGCGGGTGACCTGGGCGGAACGGTTGCCCTTGGCGAGCATGACCTGCGAGCCGCCCGCGGCCTGGAACTTCTCCACGTACGCGTCCATCCGGCCGGCGGTGGTCGGACCGAACGAGCCGGACGCGTAGCCCTCCGGGGTCTTGGCGGGGCCGGCGTAGTAGACCGCGTGGTCGCGCAGGTACTGCGGCATCGGCTCGCCGGCGTCCAGCCGCTCCGCGATCTTGGCGTGCGCGATGTCGCGGGCCACCACGAGCGGGCCGGTCAGCGACAGCCGGGTCTTCACCGGGTACTTCGACAGCTCGGCGCGGATCTCGTCCATCGGCCGGTTGAGGTCGACGCGGACCACCTCGGACGCGTCGAGCGTCTCGTCGGTGACGTCGGGCAGGAAGCGCGCCGGGTCGGTCTCGAGCCGCTCCAGCCACACGCCCGACGGGGTGATCTTGGCGACCGCCTGCCGGTCGGCCGAGCAGGAGACGGCGATCGCCACCGGGCAGGAGGCGCCGTGCCGGGGCAGCCGGACCACCCGCACGTCGTGGCAGAAGTAGCGCCCGCCGAACTGCGCGCCGATGCCGAAGTTGCGGGTCAGCTCCAGCACCTCCGCCTCCAGCTCCAGGTCGCGGAAGCCGTGCGCGGTCATCGAGCCGGAGGTGGGCAGCGCGTCGAGGTACTTGGCGCTGGCGTACTTGGCGGTCTTCAGGGCGTACTCGGCGGAGGTGCCGCCGATGACGATGGCGAGGTGGTACGGCGGGCAGGCGGCGGTGCCGATCAGCCGCAGCTTCTCCTCCAGGAACTGCATCATCCGCGTGGGGTTCAGCAGCGCCTTGGTCTCCTGGTAGAGGTACGACTTGTTCGCCGAGCCGCCGCCCTTGGCCATGAAGAGGAACTTGTACGCGTCGGGCTGCCCGTCCGGGTCCTCCGCGTAGAGCTCGACCTGGGCCGGCAGGTTGCTGCCGGTGTTGCGCTCCTCCCACATGGTCAGCGGGGCGAGCTGCGAGTAGCGCAGGTTGAGCCGGGTGTAGGCCTGGTAGACGCCGCGCGAGACGGCCTCGGCGTCGCTGCCGTCGGTGAGCACGTGCCGGCCGCGCTTGCCCATCACGATGGCGGTGCCGGTGTCCTGGCACATCGGCAGCACGCCGCCAGCCGCGATGTTGGCGTTGCGCAGCAGGTCGAGCGCGACGAACCGGTCGTTCGGCGAGGCCGCCGGATCGTCGATGATCGCCCGCAGCTGGGCCAGGTGCGCGGGGCGCAGGTAGTGCGCGATGTCGTGCATCGCCTCGGCGGTCAGCGCGGTGAGCGCGGTCGGCTCCACGGTGAGGAACCGGCGACCCCCCGGCCCGTTGACGACGTCGACGCCCTCGTCGGTGACCAGGCGGTATTCCGTCTGGTCCGGGCCGGTCGGCAGCAAGGGAGCGTACGAGAACGCGGCGGCACTGCTCATGAGCGGAAAGCCTAGGGCAGAAGGGTCGATCAGTCCCACCCGCCGGGTGGGTCCTGGGACGTCGCTCTCACCCGGGGCACAGCTCCCGCTTCGGGCCGCAGCTGTCCTCCGGCCCGGGTACGCCCGCCGTGCCGCCGGGACCGGGTACGCCGCCGTCGCGCGGCGGGACGGGGGCGCCCCGCGCGCCGCCGAAGCGGACGTAGCCGATCTCCCGCCCCTCGCCGATGATCATGCCGCTCGGGCCGACCGCGAGGGCGTTCGCGGAGGTGCGCAGGCTCGCCAGTTCCCGCCCGGTACGCGGGTCCAGCGCCATCAGCCGGGACGGCTTCTCGTCGGCGATCACGGCCGCGTACGGGGTGAGCGCCGCGCCGGCCTTCGGCCCGGTCGGGCGGGTCCACCGGACGCGCCCGGCGCCCAACTCCCGGCCGACCACCGCGCGCTTGTCGGCCGGCCGGACCAGGGCGTACCGGTCGTCGACCGCGAGCAGCTTCTCCCCGGCGGAGGTGACCAGCAGCAGCCGCCCGTCGTAGCCGTCGAGGACCGCCTCGCGGGCGTCCGGGGCCACCCCGATCAGCACGTTGCGCGCGCCGTGCGGGTCCTCCCGCTGCACGCAGCCGGCGTTGTCGGCGGTCCGCAGGTTGATCCCGGCCCGCTGCCACGTCTCCTGGCCGGTCGCCGCGTCCCGGCCGGAGATGGCGAAGTAGCAGGTGCCGTCCTGGGAGCGGGCGGTGATCCGCAACAGCCGGCCGCCGACCACGGACAGCCGTTCGTCGCGGCCGGGCTCGACGTCCTGGAGCACCCGCCCGGTGGCGGTGTCGAGGACGTGCACCCGGCCGTCGATGGGGAAGCCGAGCAGCGGCGGTACGGGCTCCGGGCCGGCCACCTCGTCGTCGATGCGGACGGCGTCGAGCCGGCGGGTGTCGAGCAGCCCCGGGTTGTCGCCGAGCAGCCCGCTGCGCACCCCGGGCACGAAGGCAGTCCAGAGCGGGGCGGTGCCGCGCGCGTCCCAGGCGCTCACCGTGCAGTCGGTGGCCTCGACGCAACGGGCGTCGAGCAGCATGTTGCGGTACGTCCAGACGGCCACCGCGTCGCCGTTGCGCCGCCGCGTGGCGCCGGTCGTCGGGTCCAGCACCTCGTAGCCCTTGACCAGCAGCTTGCCCACGACGACGACGGAGTCCCGGTCGCCGCCGGCCACCGCGGCCCAGTCGGCCTTGCGCTCCCACAACTGGGCGCCGGTGGCCAGGCTGCGCGCCTCCACGCGGGTACGCTGCTCGACCACGACTGTCTCGCCGGCGATGGTCACGCTGCGCGGGGTGCCGCCGACGCGCTGCTGCCAGACCACGTCCGGCTCGGAGATGGGCTGGCTCCGGTTCACCCAGTCCCACATCCCGGGGAACGGGTTCCACACTCCGGTCGCGGCGAGCGCGACGACGAGGACGAGCGCGAGCA
>NZ_WAAS01000109.1:0-20475 GCF_008806585.1 Micromonospora sp. AMSO12t | reverse complement strand
GGCGGGGCGCGGGCGGGCCGGCCACGGGCGCGGAGAGCACCCCGGCCGGGTCGGCCGGATGGTGCGGGAAGGCGGGTTGCCGGACGGGCTTCGCGCGGCCGTCGAGCGCCTCCCGGATCCGGTCCAGCACCCGGGAACGCGCCTGCACCGGGTCGGTGACCCCGACCAGGTCGACGTACGTGATGGTGGCGAGCAGGCCGTCGATCGGGCAGTCCTCCACCCGGACGGTGACCAGTTTGTTGCCGGTGCCGTCCGGATCGGCGCGCAGCGCCGCCTGCCACTCGAGCTTGCCGTACGTGGAGTGCAGGTAGCGTTCGGACAGGACGGCCACCACGACCGCAGCCTCCCGGACCCCCCGGTCCATGAAGTCGATGAAGTTGGTGCCGGCCACGAAGTCCCACGCCTGGAGCATCGTGCGGTAGCCGGCGGCCTCGAACTCCCACGCCAACCACGTCGCCCAGCGCTCGTCGGCGGGCGAGTAGCTGACGAAGAAGTCGATGGGGCGGTCGGACCGGGTCGGTTGCGCGCCTACAGCCACCCCGCCATTATGACCACTCAGGGTCAACCCGTCGCCACCATGCGCGGTCGAGTCGGTCGCAACCCGGCGGGCGACGGTGTGCGAGGATCGTGCCTTGTGGACACCACCGGCGAGTTGCCGTCGGCCGCCCCGGACCGATCCTCCTGGGGTCGGCTGCACGTACTGGACTGGATCGCGATCGGCCTGTTCGCAGGCGGCGTCCTCTGCGTCCTGACCGGCCTCCTCCCCCGCGCGGACGCCGAGGCCACCGTACGCCGGATCCTGCCGATCCTGATCTTCCTCGGCGCCGTGGTGGTGCTGGCCGAGCTGACCGCGGTGGCCGGGGTCTTCGACGCGCTCGCCGCCCGGATGGCGATCACCGCGCGAGGCGACTTCCGCGCGCTGTTCTGGCTCTGCGTCGGGTTCGCCTCGGTGACCACGATCGCGCTCAACCTGGACACCACCGCTGTCCTGCTCACCCCGGTGATGATCGCTCTGGCCCGCAAGCTCGGTGTGCCGCCGGTCCCGCTGGCGATGACCACGGTCTGGCTGGCCAACACGGCGAGCCTGCTGCTACCCGTGTCCAACCTGACCAACATCCTGGCCAGCGACCGGATCGGGCTGGCCCCACTGCCGTGGGCGGCCCGGATGTGGTGGCCGCAACTGGTCGCCATCGCGATCACCATGCTGCTGCTCTGGTGGTGGTACTGGCGGCCGGCGCGGGCCGGCGCCGACCCGTTCGTGCCACCGCCGCCGCACGTGCCGTCCGACCCCGTGCTCTACCGCACCGCGCTCGTGGCCTGCCTGCTGTTCGTCACCGGGATCCTCGCCGAGGTCGAGATCGGAATCGCCGCCGGGGTCGCCGCCGCGATCCTGGTCGCCGGATTCGCGGTCCGCGCCCGGGGCAGCCTGAGACTCCACCTGGTCCCCTGGCGGCTGCTGGTCTTCGTCACCGGGCTGTTCCTGGTGGTGCAGACCATCGGTCGGCTCGGGCTGGACACCGTGATGGGTGCGCTGATCGGCGACGACCCCGGGGCCGAGGGCGCGCTGCGGGCCGGCGCCGTCGGCGCCCTCTTCGCCAACGTGGTCAACAACCTGCCCGCGTACGTGGCCGGGGAGGCGGTCATCGCCGTGCACCACCACACCCAGCTGTTGGCCCTGCTGGTGGGCACCAACGTCGGCCCGCTCGCCACCCCGTGGGCGTCGCTGGCCACGCTGATCTGGTATGAGCGTTGCCGGGCCGCCGGGGTCGCGGTCCCGCTGGGGCGGTTCGTGGCCACCAGCGCCGTCCTCGCCGCCCTGGCCACCACCGCCAGCGTCGCCGCCCTGCTGGTCACCCCGTCGGGCTGACCGGCCTCACCAACCGACGGTGGTCAGGCTGATCGGCGTGAGGTGGCGGACCTTCGGCTCGATCCACTGTGCCGCGGTCACCAGCTTGACCAGCCGGTCGATCGTCTCCGGCGGGCCGGCGACGAAGCTGCGCCGCTCGGCGGGGCCCCCGTACCGGTCGTCGAAGCAGCCGCCGTCGAGGGCCCGGACCACCATGCCGGCTTCCGCTGCCAGCAGCATCCCGGCCGGCAGGTCGACCGCCTCCGGACGGTAGCCGACGATGCCGTCGATGTCGCCCCGGGCCAGCATCACCCAGGACAGCAGCGGCGCCCACAGTTGCAGCACCCGCCGCGCGGTGGAGTCGAGCACCACCTTGAGGGCCCGGGCGGTGCTGTCGTCCCGGCGTACCTCGTATCCCTGGGTCCAGGCCAGCACCGGCGCCGGCGGCACCGGCCGGTGCCGCGTGCGCAGCGGCTGCCCGGCCGGGCCGTCGATGTGCACGAAGGCGCCCTGACCACGGACGGCCGACCAGGTGCGGCCGGCGACCGGGTCGTGCACCACCCCGAGCACCGGCGAGCCCCGGTCGCAGAGTGCGATCCCGACCACGTACGCGGGTAGCCCGATCGCCACGTTGTTGGTGCCGTCGAGCGGGTCCACCAGCCACGCCCAGGAGTCGTTGGTGGCGTACTCCCCGCCCTCCTCGGCGATCACGCCGTGCTCCGGCCAGCGGGCCCGGATCCGGCCGACGATCAGCCGTTCGGCGGCCAGGTCCAGGTCGGTGACCAGGTCACCGGACGCGCTCTTGGCCCGAGCGTGCAACTCGCCCCGGGTGCCTCGGCGCACCAGCCGCCCGGCGGCCTGCGCGGCTTCCACCGCGAACCGGTGTGCCTCACGCAGGTCCGGCCCGGGTCTGCCCGGCTGCACGTCCATGGTTCCTCCACCCCTCAGCCCCGTGCCACCAGTCGAGCGATCTGCCGCGCCATCCGAGCGGTCTCCGCCGCGTCGCAGCGGTCCCGGCGTATCCGGTGGCGGTGTCCGCCCACGGCGCCGAGGCTCAGGTCGCAGAAGCCGGGCGCGGCCCGGCCGAGCACCACGGTCACCGCCGGCTGCCCCGGGTCCACCTCCGAGGTGTGGAAGCCGCCGGCGCGCAGCGCGTACGAGCTGCCTGCGCCGTACGTCTCCACGGTGACGGTCGCCGCCGTCACCAGCCGGTCGGTGGCCGCCAACTCGTCGACGTCGCCCCGGCTGTGCACCTCGTACACCCGCCAGGCGGGGTCGGCGGACGCCTCGGTCACCTCGATGAGCTCGTTGCGGACCCGACCGTGCAGCACGTGGCTGAGCAGGTCCCAGCTGTGCGAGTGCACGGTGGACGTGGTCGGTTGGACGGTCGGCGGCTCGGCCGGCCAGGCGTGCACGCAGATCCCGTCGGCGCCGGTACGGCTCACCGGCAGGCAGGTGAAGCCGAGTGGGTGCCGTACGGCCAGCAACGGCCGCTGCCCCTCGGCGACGTCGTCGAGGACGCCCGACACCCAGTCGCGGAGCAGCTCCGGCCGGGTGCCCCGGTCGATCTCACGTTCGAGGTCGGCGTAGCTCATCATGCGTACGGGTTCCTCGCCTGGATGGCCCGGCCCACGATGTCGGCGACCTCGCGGTCGCCGAAGGACCGGGGCAGTGGCAGCCCGAGCGCGGTGAACAGGCGGCGAACCTGCTCCACGGAGGGCTCGTCGTCGAGCCTGACCTGCCCGGCAGCCTCGATCGGCACCCGCCGGCTCTGTTCACGGCTGTACTGCAACTCGATGTTGTAGCGGTTGTAGTAGAGCTCCCCGCGGTCGATCCGCAGAGCCGGGGTCTGCGGATTCTCCTGGGTCACGATGACGCAGCTCGAGGAGAGGTCGTAGCGGAAGGTGGTCATCTGCGCGGAGACCCGGACGTCGATGGTGAGCAGCCCGGAGCGCTGCCGGTGCCAACAGGCGGCCAGCACGGTGGCGTAGGACTCCTTGCGGGTGCGGTCGACGGTCCACCGCTCGCCTGGCTCGTCGGGGGCGAGGCTGCGCCGGAACCGTGCGTACCGCTCGCAGACCTCCTCGTCGGTCGGGTCGATGATCTCGATGGCGAAGTGCAGGGTGGCGTTACGCCGACGAGCGTGCTCCAGGCAGTCGGGCAGGGTGACCGCCCGGGTGTAGGTGCCGGTGCCGCCCTTGAAGTTCCACCGGTCGGTGTGCCGACGGGCCTCGGCCAGGGCCTGCCCGACCTCGCTGCCGTGCAGGACGCGGACCATGGAGATGCTGTCGATCGCCTCCCGGGCCCGGTTCAGCGCCCCCTCCGGACCGGTTATCTCGCCCATCTGCGGCACCAGCTCCGCGAGCCGGTCCCGGGTGTCCCGGATGACCTGCCGCACCTCGCGCTCGGCGGTCTCCCGGCGCAGCCGGTCGCGCAGCAGCGCCTGGGCGAGCAGGCCGAGCACGAGCAGGATTGCGCTGTTCACCACGTCCTGGCTGACGCCGTTGTTGAGCCCGAGGGTCGCGACGGTCAGTGCCAGGAGCAGCCCGATGAACGCGTCGAGATTCCTGACGACCCAGGTGAGAAGGCCGGCCATGACATCTCCCGGTCGACGACGGAGCCCTCATGATAGCCCTATGTCAATGGCTGATCACGCACTGCTCCCGAGTCCCGCGCCCTGCGGCGAAGGTGGTCCGTCCAGCCGCCGGGCGGCGCAGATCAGCGAGCCGCCGAGCCCCGGCGCGAGCCGGGCGAGCAGCCGGGAGGTGACCCAGCGTCCGCCGGGCAGCCGCCACCCGACGTGGTTGGACCGCAGCGCCAGCGGTGCGAACCCGGCCCGCCGCAGCACCCGCCGCAGCAGCGACGCGGTGAACGGACGAATGTGCAACCAGAGGTAGGGGTGCAGCGGGTCCACCTGGCGGGGTGCGCGGCCGGCGAGGAACGCCAGCCGGTCCTGGACGGTCGCCAGGTTCGGCGTGGTGAGCACCAGCAGCCCACCCGGGGCGAGGACCCGGTGACACTCCCGCAGCAACGCCACCGGGTCGTAGACGTGCTCGATCAACTCACCGGTCAGCAGCCCGGAGAAGCTGCCGGTGCGGAACGGCAGAGCGCAGGTGGCGTCCAGGCAGACCGGCAGCGCCCGACCGGCGGCGGCCCGGCGGGCCGCACCCAGCGCGGCCTCGGCCATGTCCGCCACCACGAGCGGCACGGGCAGCTCCGCCGGGTCGACCGTGCTGCACGGACCACAGCCCAACTCGAGCACCGGCTCTCCCCCACGGATGTCGTCGACCATCAACCGGGCCGCGACCGCCCGGCGGACCCGGTGGTACGGGTCGTCGACGTACCCGTTGACCTGCACACCGTCGTGGTAGCTTCGCCGGTTGGCGCGCCGCCCGTGCGCCTGTGCGCTGCCCGACGGGGCCCCGGTCGGTGGCTCGGCCATCGCACCCTCCGCTGCGGCGCCACCTTCGGCGACGGCGACCACCTCCAGACTCGCACCACCCGGCGTCGCGTGGCGTGACCGCCGCGACGGTGCCCGCAGCCGCAGCGGGAAGCGCGGGGCGGCCGAGGGCGCCGGCGACGCGCCCTTCAGCCGCCACCGCTACCGCAGCGTGGCGGCGAACTCCTCGAACCAGGTCGGAGTCGTGTTGCCCTCGTTGCGGCCTTCGATCGGACGCAGTCGACCGGCGCTGAGCGCCTGGTTGAACTCGACGAGCAGGGCGGCGAAGTCGGGCGAGAACCCGGCGGTCCCGGTGAGGATCGCCGCCATCTCCTCGTCGGACAGCTGGACGTACCGAAGGTCCGGGCGGCCGATCGCCGTACCGATCGCGGTCGCCACCTCTGCGTACGTGAGGTCGCGGGGGCCGATCAGCTCGCGGACGACCACGCCGCTCCAGTTCCGCTCGCGCAGCGCCCCGGCGGCGGCCACCGCGACGTCGGCCGTGGCGATCATCGGTACCTTCGCGTGGGGCGTGACGGAGTCGGCGACGACTCCCTCATGGCGGATCGTCTCCAGCGCCGAGTGGAAGCCCTCGAAGAAGGCACCGGGACGCAGGAGCAGGACGTCGACACCGTCGAGCGTCCGCAGTCGCTGCTCCTGCCGGTGCAGACTGGCGATGAATCCGTTACCGTCCGCCAGCTCCGCGCCGATCGAGCTGAGCGCGACCACGTGGCGTACCCCGCTCCTCCGGATCGCCGAGACGATGGCCTCCCCGCGTCGGTCCTGGTCGGCGTGGTAGTCGGGCAGGGTCGGGTCGAACGCGGTGAGCGTGTAGACCGCGTCGGCGCCGGCGAAGGCGCTCGCCAGGTGGTCGGCATCGCGGGCGTCACCGACGGCCGTCGCGGCCCCCAGCGCGGCCAGCTCGGCGAGCCGCTCCGGCGAGCGGCCGAGCGCCCGGACCTCCTCGCCGGCTTCGAGCAGCAGTTCGGTGACCTTGCGACCGGTGTTCCCGGTCGCCCCCATCACGGCGATCATGTCAGTCCCCCTCAGTCGGTATGTCTTGCCATGCGTCCAGCATCCGCCGGGCTTCAGGGACTGACTATGACTTCCTGTCCGCATTACATGCTCTTTCGTCCAGCCGGTCTGGATCGTCGGTGCGTTGCTCCTGGCACACTTGCGGCATGCCCGACGAACGTGCCCCCTGGCCCTCGGCCGCCGACCCGCTCGGCGAGGCGCTGCACTTCCTCGAGCTGCGGGGTGCGTTCTACTGCCGTTCGGAGTTCACCGCCCCGTTCGGGCTCGAGCTTCCGCCACTCAAGGACCACCTCTGGTTCCACGTCATCACGCGTGGGAGCTGCTGGCTCGACGCGCCAGGGGCACAGCCGCGCCGCCTCACCGGGAGCGAACTGGCCCTCGTCCCGCACGGCCAGGGCCACCGGCTGCGCAGCGAACCCGACGCGCCGACACCGAGCATCTTCGAGCTGGAGCGCGAACAGCTCGGCGAGCGCTACGAGATCCTCCGCCACGGCGGCGGCGGCGAGCGCATCGACATGGTCTGCGGAGCCGTACGCTCCGACCACCCGGCGGCAGGAAGGCTGCTGGCCCTGCTGCCACAGATCCTCGTCCTCGACCCGGCGACGGACCCCGCCCGGCTCGACTGGATCCAGTCCACCCTGCGACTGATGGCGGTCGAGGCCGACGGGCTGCGCCCCGGCGGCGAGACGGTGATCACCCGCCTCTCCGACGTGCTCGTCGTGCAGGCGCTACGCGCGTGGCTGGAGAACGACCCGGCCGCCCGGTCCGGCTGGCTCGGGGCCCTGCGAGACCCACTGATCGGCCGCGCGATCTCCCTCATCCACCGTGAACCCGGCCGGAACTGGACCGTCGCCTCGCTCGCCGACCAGATCCCGATGTCGCGCTCAGCCTTCGCCGCACGCTTCACCGAACTGGTCGGCGAACCCGCGATGAGCTACGTGACCCGCTGGCGGATGCACCTGGCCGCGACGGCGCTACGCGACGAGGGCGCCACCGTGGCCGAACTCGCCAACCGCTTCGGCTACCGCTCCGAGGCCGCGTTCGCCCGAGCGTTCAAGCGTGTGGTGGGCTCTCCACCCGGAGCGGCACGACGGACACTCCCCGCCCCCAGCCAGCAGACGGGAAGTGTCTCGACCGCCTACTCGTCGACGAGTGCGGCGACTGGTTGACCCAGCAGTTTCGACTTCTGCCCATCTGAGCACAGTCCCCCGAGGAATTTCCGCCGTCCCGGGGACCAACGCCGCCGAGCATGGAAACGAGACCTCAATAAACCGAGGCGTACGCCGCAAGTAACGAGGTTCAAACGCCTCTCACACTCGTGGGACAGCATTGTCAACAACCGATCTTCGACAGTTGGGAACGCCCCCCACCGTCGTAGCGGATGTGCCGGTTCGGCACCCCACCCAGCACCCGGAACGCCTCGACGTGGCCCGCCATGAACGCCTCCTGGCTCTACGAAGCGAACACCCGGCGCACCGCTTGCCGGAGAACTCCTCGCCAGGACAGCATTTGGCCTGCCGCTCCGGGACCGGGGCGGCAGGCCAAATGGGCCCGGCCGAAGGACGGCGGTCAGGAACTCTTGGGGAGTTCGTCGGGCCACCGCTGGCGGTCGACGCTGGTCTCCCACTCGGCCACCGGGGCCGACCCCCCGGCACGGGCTGCGGCCCGGTCAACGGCCGGGAAGTCCGCCCCGCCCACCAGCTGGTGCGTCCCACGCCCCTGCTCCGTCTTCGCCGCCAGCACGTAGGTCGTGCCGGGCCGCAGCAGGGGCTCACCCTCCACCCGCCAGGTGTCCTTACCGAGGGTTCCACCCAGCTGGACCACCCGCAGCGTCTTGACCGGATCGCCCTTGAGGGTCTTGTCCACGGTCACCTCGAAGACGGTGTAGGGCGTGCCATCGCGCTCCTGCACCTCGGCGATACGGTCCACCGTCGCGACGACGACGTAGTCGGCGAACCCCGCCACCTTCGTCTCATCCTTCACGTCGAACGCGTAGGACGCGTGCACCGAGTGCGTTTCACCCGCGCGCAGCGAGTCATAGGCCAACCACCCGCCAGAGGCCACCGCGACAGCGGCGGCGCCTGCGACCAGCGGTCGAACAAGGCGGCGGTTCATGATCAGTACCCCCATACGCTGTGATACGAGCTGATGTCCCACGACTGCAGGTTGTTGCTCATGTTCGGGTTGTAACAGGCCGGGCACGAGTCCATCACCGCGATCTCCGGCCCGTGGCCGAGCTTGAGGGAATGCCCGAACTCGTGGGTCATGACGGCGTGCTTCTGCGACTCGTTGTAGCCGTCCATGTGGTGCGTGTTCAGTTTGATGTCGTCCGCGCCCGTGCTGCAGTCGAACCAGCCCGCCCGACTGTCGCTCGAAGAGGTGTAGTCGGACACGTCGACGTCCGCGTAGGTCGAAGCCGTATCAGCTTTGACGTTGATCGGGTTCAGCGAGTTCCACTGATTCACCGCGTGCGACAACGAGTTGTTGTACTTGGTGAGGTCGTCGTAGACCAGCTCCCCGCCATCGACCGACGTGCAGTGATCCAATGGCCCCACATCGGCCGCCGCCGCTGATGCGAATCCCCCCGTGGCAGCCAGCATCGAGGCCGCCACAAGGGCGGCCAACCGCGCCGATCGAAGCCCGTTCCCTGACATCCATCCTCCAGTTGATCGATGGTTGTCAACGAACCTAACGATCAACCAAGGGCAATGCAAGGGGTCACAAGACGGTGACGCAGAGTATTGGATCTGTCGGGCGGCTGGTACCTGAAACATGATGCCGGTCATGACCAGGTGGCACGGGTTGGCGCCAGAGCGAGATGGCGATCTTGCCCAACGACCAGCCACCCCCCGCCGAGCCCATGGGCCACCTGGTGCTCAAAAGAGGTCGTCGTCGCCGTCGTCGCCTCGGATGGCGTCGTCGCCGTCCTGACCCCAGACGCCGTCGTTGCCGGCGTCGCCGTAGAGCTGGTCGCTGCCGAACGCGCCGGCCGGCTCGCAGGTGGCCTGGGCGGTGGTGCAGAACCGGGTGGACGGGCCGGGCAGCGCCGGATCGCGGGTACGCCGAGGGACCTGTGCAGTGGGCCGTTCCGCGCCGGCCGTACCGTGCCCTCCCCGCCGTCCCGGGCGGACCGCCGGACCGACCGCCCGACCGGGTGAGCCCGGACTGTGGCGGCTGCCGGCGGCGCTGGCGCCACGTTTCCGGGCGGGCCCCTACCCGACCGCCGCGTGGCGCCCGTGGGGGCGTGACGGCGGACGGCAACGCCGCTAGTCTCGGTCTGTGGACCGGTGCGACGAGTGCGGCTTCGACTATGCCGGCGTCTCCGCCGACGAACTGCCGCCGTTCCTGCGCACGCTCGGCGGGCGATACTCAGCCGCCCTCGCCGAGGTGCGGCAGGTGCGCCGGCGACCGGCCGAGGGGGTGTGGTCGCCGCTGGAGTACGCCTGCCACGTCCGCGACGTGCTCGGCGTGCAGGCCGAACGCCTCGCGCTGGCGCTGCGCGTCGAGGAGCCGGAGTTCGCCCCGATGGGACGCGACGAGCGCGCCGTGGCGGCGGCGTACAACGAGCAGGATCCCGCGACCGTGCTGGCGGCGCTGGGCGCGGCCGCCGACGACCTGGCCGCCCGGTTCGGCGTGCTCGGTCCTGCGGAACTCGCCCGCACCGGGGTCTACCCGTGGCCGCGACCGCAGGCCCGCACGCTGTTGTGGCTCGGCCGACACACCATCCACGAGGGCGAACACCACCTGCTCGACATCCGCCGCGCCGCGCGGTCGGAGGCATCCCGCTAGGTCATCGGGACTGCGTCGTCGACGCAGTGGTCCGGAGGTCGGCCTGGCGGGCGCCGTCGAACACCGAGCAGATGGTGGGACGACCTGCTCCCGCCAGCTTGGCCGGCTCGCGGTTGCCGGCCCGACGTCAGGCCAGCCAGGGGGGACCGATGATCCGCTCGCCCGACTCCGGCACCCACGCGACGTCCTCGGCCGCCACCCCACCAGGGCGCCGGGCCGCCAGGAAGCGGCCGGTCGGCGAAGCCCGAGCGAGTTGACTGACGTATATCAATGTAGAGTTTCATCGATGTGAAGGTCGCTGGCGACCTGTCGGGGCAACGCCGCCTCCACCGTACGGAACCGACGATGTCCAGGGAGAGCAGATCATGAACGAGAATCGGGTGGGGCGGCTACGGACGCGGTGGAGGCGGGCAGCCCGAGCCGCCGTCGCGGCAGCGGCCGCTGTCGGGATCACCGCGCTGGCCATCGGAGTCACGGCGGGCGCAGCCACGGCGGGCGTCAGCTCTGCCGAGCGGGGCACGCCGAACGCCTCGGTCGCCGCCGGGCCGGTGTCCCGGGTCGCCGCGGGCAATCTGCACACCTGCGTGATCCGCACCGACGGTGCACTCTGGTGCTGGGGCAACAACTTCTACGGCCAACTGGGCGACGGGACCAGCACGGACCGAACCACTCCGGTCCGGATCGGCGACGCCACCACCTGGGCGCGCATCGACGCCAGCATCAGCACCACCTGTGCGGTACGCACGGAGGGAACGCTGTGGTGCTGGGGCAGCAACAACAACGGGCAGCTCGGCGACGGGACGACCACGAAACGGAGCAGCCCCGTACGGATCGGCGACGGCACCACCTGGGCCAGCGTCAGCACCGCCACCAACCACACCTGCGCCGTCCAGACCACCGGCACCCTGTGGTGCTGGGGCCAGAACCGCCACGGGCAGCTCGGCACCGGCGTGACCCCCTATCAGGCGACCGCCCCGGTGCAGGTCGGCACGGCGACCACCTGGGCGAGCGTCACGACCGGGTACGCGCACACCTGCGCCACCCGCACCGACGGGACCCTGTGGTGCTGGGGCAGCAGTTCGGACGGGCAGCTCGGTCTCGGCATCCGGGACTACCGGGCGACGCCGACGCAGGTGGGCACCGCGACCACGTGGACCGGCGTGACGGCCGGGTACGTGCACACCTGCGCGGTCCGCGCCGACGGGACGCTGTGGTGCTGGGGCGAGAACGGGTACGGCCAGGTGGGCGGGGGCCTCGGCTTCCAGACCACCCCACTGCAGGTCGGCACCGGCACCACCTGGGCAAGGGTCGAGACGAGCATCGACTCGTCGTGCGCGACGCGCACCGACGGCAGCCTGTGGTGCTGGGGCAACAACGCGTCCGGGCAGCTCGGCGACGGCACCACCACCCACCGGTCGACCCCGACCCGGGTCGGTGCCGCCACCACCTGGACGGACAGCCTCGCCGCGTCCTACCACGCCTGCACGATGCGCGCCGACGGCAGCCTGTGGTGCTGGGGCGACAACTCGTTCGGGCAGCTCGGCGACGGCACCACCACCCACCGGTCGACCCCGGCACAGGTGGCCCTGCCGGGCTGACCGCCACTGGTGGACGAGCGATGCCGTCGGTCCGCGCCGCCGCGGACCGACGGCACCGCACCATCGGCCGATGTCGCGCAGTGAGGTCGGGGAGAGCAACCACGGTACGGGCGGCTGCGGCGGTAGCGGGCGGCGGTCCGCACACCTCGAGCCCGTGACCGGAGCCGCGACCGACCGGGGTCGGATCTCGTTGCACTAATACTTAAGTATCTTTATAGTTCGATGGCACTAGATTCCCTCCCCGACCACCGGAGGTGCCCCGTGCGACTTCGCGGCAGAACGATCCTGGCCGTCGGCCTGCTGGCGGCGGTGGCGCTGGCACCACTGACCCTGACCGGCACCGCCGGCGCGGCAGCGGCACCGACCGCGAGCTTCACCAAGGTGAACGACTGGGGCTCCGGCTGGGAGGGCAGCTACCGGATCACGAACTCCGGAAGCAGCACGATCACCTCGTGGCGGCTGGAGTTCGACCTGCCCGCCGGCACCACCGTCGGAACGTACTGGGACGCGCTGCTGACCAGCAGCGGCCAGCGCCACACCTTCACCAACCGGTCCTGGAACGGCACGGTCGCCCCGGGCGCTTCCGTGACCTTCGGCTTCGTCGCCACCACCAACGGCACCAACACCCTGCCCACGGTCACCTGCTCCGGCCGCTGAGCCCCAACCCCGACCCTGCGCCCAGGTTCGGACCCCTGAAGTGATCAAGAGGTTTGCGTCCCCGGGAACGACTCTGGGGACGCAAACCTCTTGGTCGACACCGTGGCCGCCGGCCAGGCGCGGGGCCCGGGTTGCAGTGGCCGGGTCAGCGGACCATGGAGCCGACCACGGGCTTGGTGAGCAGGGCGGACTGGTTGCGCTGGATGCCCGGGTCGAGGGTCTTGGCGACGAAGATGGCGTGCCAGATGCAGAAGATGAGCACCGTCCACACCTTGCGGGAGTGGTCGGCCTCCTCCCGCTTGTGCTCCTCCAGCAGCCGCATCGCGTACGACAGGTCGAGCAGGTCGCCGGCGCCGGAGGTGGACAGCACGTGCCGGGCCCACTCGTACATCTCGCCGCGCAGCCAGACCCGGGTGGGGGTCGGGAAGCCGAGCTTCTTGCGGTTGACGATGGCCGGCGGCACCACGCCCTGCAACGCCTGGCGCATCGCGTACTTGGTGGCGTCGGAGCGGGGCGGGAGCTTGAGGTCCACCGGGATCCTGGACGCCACGTCGAACACCGCCCGGTCCAGGAAGGGCACCCGCACCTCCAGCGAGTGCGCCATCGAGATCCGGTCGGCCTTGACCAGGATGTCGCCGCGCAGCCACGTGTAGAGGTCGACGTACTGCATCTTGGTGACGTCGTCGAGCTCGGTGCACTCGGCGTAGATGGGCGCGGTGACGTCGGTGTAGCGGACCGAGGGGTCGTAGCGGCGCAGCAGGTGCTGCTTCTCCTCCTCGGTGAACATCCGGGCGTTGCCGTAGTAGCGCTGCTCGATCGGGGTGGTGCCGCGCTCCAGGAAGCTCTTGCCCTTCACGCCCTGCGGGATGGCCTTGGAGACCGCCCGCAGCCCCTTCTGCACCCCGTCGGGCAGCCCGTTGACCGAGCTCAACGACAGCGGCTCGCGGTAGATGGTGTAGCCGCCGAAGAACTCGTCGGCGCCCTCGCCGGAGAGCACCACGGTGACGTGCTCGGCGGCCTTCTTCGCCACGAAGTAGAGGGGCACCAGGGCCGGGTCGGCCACCGGGTCGTCCAGGTGCCAGACGATCTTCGGCAGCGCCTCGATCATGTCGTACGGCCCGATCTTGGTCGGGATGGTCGTCACGTCGAGGTGGCGGGCCGAGTCCTGGGCGACGTCGATCTCCGAGTAGCCCGGAACGTCGTAGCCGACGGTGAAGGTCAGGATGTTCGGGTTGAACTCCCGGGCCAGGGCGACCACCGCGGTCGAGTCGATGCCGCTGGAGAGGAACGAGCCGACCGGCACGTCGGAGCGCATGTGCATCCGGACGCTCTCCCGCAGCGTCTCCCGGATCTCGTGGTAGAGCCGCTGCTCGTCGTCGACCGGGGTGGGCCGGAACACCGGCCGGTACCACCGGCGCACGTCGATCCGCCCGCCCGGGGTCCAGGTCAGGTATTCACCCGAGCCGATCCGGCTGATGCCCTTGTGCAGGGTGCCGGGCTCGGGCACGTACTGCAGGGTCAGGTAGTGGCTGAGGTTGGCCGTGTCGATGCCGGCGTCGCCCTGGTAGTTGGAGTGCGCGAAGGGCAGCAGCGCCTTCTTCTCCGAGGCCAGGTAGAGGCCGTCGGCGGTCTCCAGGTAGTGCAGCGGCTTGATGCCGAAGTAGTCCCGGCCGCCGAACGCGCGGCGCTCCTGCCGGTCCCAGATGACGAAGGCGAACATGCCGCGCAGCCGGGTGAGCACCTGCTCGCCCCAGTAGTGGAAACCGGCGACGATCACCTCGCCGTCACCGGCGGTGGCGAACTGCGCGCCGAAGCTCCGGATCAGCTCCTCGCGCAGCTCGATGTAGTTGTAGATCTCACCGTTGAAGGTGAGCAGGTAGCGCCCGTTCGCGTAGGACAGGGGCTCTTGGCTGGAGGCCACGTCGATGATCGCCAACCGCTTGTGCGCGAACACCCCGTCCGCGTACCGGCCGGAGGCGTCGCCGACCACCTCGACACCGGTCTCGTCCGGTCCGCGGTGGTGCAGGCATTCCAACGCCCCGGCGATGTTGTCGCGGTGGGCGGCGGCGTCGCCGCGCGCGCTGAAGAAGGCCAGGAGTCCGCACATGGTCGCCATCTTTCCACGCGGCCCGAGCGGGCGTCGCAGCACCGCTGGGCTCCACGCCGCGAGGCTGCCCGGCCCGCGCGTCGCACGCGTTCCGGGTCGCTGCCGACCGGATGCGCCTGCGGGAGGCTGTCGAGCTGATGTCGTAGACGACTCGGGCAACCCCCGATGTCGCGAACGACTCAGCTCGACAGCGTCGTGCGACCGACTCGCCCACCGCCCGGCTCGCCGGCCACCGCCTGTCCCGGCGCGATCCGGCCGCCGCGCTGCGCGGTAGCGTCTGACCTGCAACGATGCGGAGACGGAGGGGGCGGAGCATGACCGAGGGACGTACCGACAGCAGGCCGGCGGACGGCACCGGGTCGCACGACCCGGACTTCCCCGAGGCGTTCCTGGCGTTCATGCGGCAGGGCTGGCGGGACACCACCCTGCCGGTCGGCCCGCGGCCCGAGGTGCCGAACCACGCCAGGCGCCGGGCCGCGCTCTCGGCGGCCTTCCCGGGCGAGACCCTGGTGATTCCCACCGGCGGCGAGAAGGTACGTGCCAACGACACCGACCATCCCTTCCGGCCGGGCAGCGACTTCGTCTACCTCACCGGCGACCACGACCCGGACGGGGTGCTCGTGCTGCGGCCGAACGGGTCGGGCCACGACGCCACCCTCTACATGCGGCCCCGGTCGTCGCGGCGGACCGACGAGTTCTTCCGCAGCCGGCACGGTGAGCTGTGGGTCGGTCGGCGGCACACCCTGGCCGAGAAGTCGGCCGAGCTGGGTCTGCCCACGGCGGACCTGACCGAGCTGGACGCGACGCTGGCCGACCTGGCGCCGGGGCGTACCCGGGTGCTGCGCGGCTTCGACGCACGGGTGGACACGGCCGTGCGCCCGTACGACGGCCACCGCGCCGAGGGCCAGCCGGCCCGCGACCGGGAGCTGGCGATCGCCATCTCGGAGCTGAAGCTGGTCAAGGACGAGTGGGAGATCGCCCAGCTCCAGGACGCGGTCGACGCCACCGTCCGGGGATTCGAGGACGTGGCCCGGGCGCTGCCGGCGGACCGGGGCGTGTCGGAGCGCCTGCTGGAGGGGATCTTCGCGCTGCGCGCCCGGCACGACGGCAACGACGTCGGCTACGGCTCGATCGTCGGCGCGGGCGAGCACGCCACGATCCTGCACTGGGTGCACAACCACGGCGCCACCCGGCCGGGCGAGCTGCTGCTGATGGACATGGGCGTGGAGAACCGCAACCTCTACACCGCCGACGTCACGCGGGTGCTGCCGGTCGACGGCCGGTTCACCCCGCTCCAGCGCCAGGTCTACGACGCCGTGCACGCCGCGCAGCAGGCCGGCATCGACGCCATCCGCCCCGGCGTGGCGTTCCGGGAGGTCCACCTGGCGTCGATGCGGGTGCTCGCCCAGGCGCTGTCCGACCTGGGCCTGCTGCCGGTGGGCGTCGACGAGGCCATGGACGGGCGGTCGACGGTCTACCGGCGCTGGACGCTGCACGGCACCAGCCACATGCTCGGCATCGACGTGCACGACTGCGCGAACGCCCGCAAGGAGAAGTACCGGGACGGCACGCTGGGCGAGGGCTACGTGCTCACCGTCGAGCCCGGGCTCTACTTCCAGCCGGAGGACGAGCTGGTTCCCGAGGAACTGCGCGGGATCGGCATCCGGATCGAGGACGACATCCTGGTCACCGCGACCGGCGCGGTGAACCTCTCCGCCGGGCTGCCGCGCGCCGCCGACGAGGTGGAGACCTGGCTGGCCGAGCAGCGCGAGGCGGGTCCGCGCCTGCCGGACTGACCGCGCCCCGCATCCTCGCCGCAGCCCGGCGCGACCCACGTCGCGGCCGGGCTGTTCGCCGTCCGGCCCCGGGCGGCGCCGTTGTCGCCGCGCGGAGCTGGCGTCGGAATCCGCCCGCATATCGCCCGAAAAGCGCAGGTCTCTCACTTTCATCCTCATCGTGAAGACAGCTCACTTATGTTGTCACTGAACCTGTCTAACCGATTCAGGGCTGGTTACGCCCCCTACGGCGGTACGTGCCCGTTGGATACGAAAGATGTGGGTGAGAGCACATGTCAACCAATCAGTCCGAAGCAACCGGGGCTGGGCATCCGAGCGGGCGTCGCCGGAAGCGGCGCGTCCTGTGGGTCGCCACCGGCGTGGCCGGCCTGACCGGCGCGGTCGGCCTGGCGGCCACGGGGGTGGTCACGCTGCCGGGCGCATCCGCGACGGGCAGCCTCGGGAACGTGGTCGACCGGCAGCTCACCGAGGCTGCCGGGCAGGCTACAGCCCCCCTGGGCCCGGACGACCGGGTCGACGCCGCAGCCGCCGGCATGAATCCCAGCGGACAGGACCCCACAGCGAGCGGCAAGGGGCCGGACGAGCAGGGACGCAACGACAAGGAGCAGGACGTCACGGACGTGCCCTGCGACACCGACGAACTGATCGTCGAACTCAACCGGGTGAACGCCGGTCACGGAGGGACGCTCAAGCTCGCGCGCGACTGCACGTACCTGCTGACGCTGAGCCGGGAGGGGAACGGCCTGCCGGAGATCGTCCGACCGGTCACGATCAAGGGCGAGAACGCCACCGTCCTCCGCGCCACGAACGCCGCCGCCTTCCGGATCTTCAACGTGGGGGTCGGCGGCGACCTGACCCTGCACGACCTCACGGTCAAGGGCGGGTTCGCCCAGCCCGGGCTGGGCGGCGGTGGCCTCCTGGTGCAGGCGGGCGGCAGGGCGACCATCTTCGACAGCCGCATCACCGGAAACCAGAGCAGCAGCGCCGGCGGTGGCGTCACGAACTTCGGCGTCACCCGGATCCTGTCCACGCACGCCACCGGCCCGGACGGCAAGGGTAAGGAGCACGCCGACGGAGAGAAGGACGCGGCCGGCACGGGGCACGACGACACCACCCCGGGCGACCTCAGCGGCACGGACGGGACAGCCCCGTCGACCGACAGCCGCACCGCCCCGAGCACCGGCGCCGAAGCCCCCATCGTGCCCACGGATCCCGCGGGCACGGACACGAAGGCTCCCGCCGGCCCGGACACCAAGGCCCCCGCCGGCCTGGACACCGACGGCACCGACACCAAGACCCCCGGCGGCCTCAACACCGACGGCACCGGCACCAAGGCCCCTGCCGGCCTGGACGCCGACGGCACCGGCACCGGCACCGGCACCGGCACCAAGGCTCCCGCCGGCCTGGACGCCGACGGCACCGACACCAAAGCCCCGGCCGGCCTGGACGCCGACGGCAAGGCGGTCGCCGGGGACGGGACCACGGCGGGGGCCGCTGGCGGCGCCTCGGCCGCCCGGGACGCGGGCAGCCCCGGCCGGGACAACGAGAAGGACGACAGGGGCGACGACCGCGAGGACGGCGGGCACGGCAGCGAGGTCACCGACAACACCGCCGTGGGCAGCGGCGGCGGGATCCGCAATGTCGGCCAGCTCTTCCTCGAGGGCGTCCGGGTGAGCCACAACCAGAGCGGCGACACCGGCGGCGGACTGGAGAACGTCGCCTCCGCCGTCGTCACCGACAGCACGATCTCGCACAACATCGCCGAGGGCTCGGGCGGCGGCATCCAGAGCGGCGGCAACCCCAACGTCGCCACGACCGTCAAGCGCAGCCACGTGTTCGGCAACCAGAGCGGTGCGAGCGGCGGCGGCATCCGCAACGCGGGGACGATGTACGTGCAGCACAGCACCGTCCATGGCAACACCGCCGACGGCGACGGTGGCGGCATCGCCAACCTCGCCGCGGTCTTCGGCGGACTGTCGATCTCGAACAGCAAGGTCAACGAGAACGTGACCCGGGGCAACGGCGGCGGTATCGCCAACGACAGCGGCCAGGTGGTCATCTTCCACAGCGAGGTCGACCGGAACCGGGTCGCCGTGGACCTGCAGGTCGCGGGTGGGGTCTACAACCAGGGCGGAAGGATCTCCGTGATCAGGTCACGGATCACGGAGAACTCGTCGCTCCTCGCGCCGGGAGGCGTCTCCTCGGACAACGACGGAGTCACCGTCGACGACGAGACGGTGATCATCCGGAACAAGCCCACGAACTGCGAGGGCAGCCCGACCCCTGTTCCGAACTGCTTCGGCTGAGCGGGCGGACAGTCGGCGCTGCGCAGCGCGTTCCGGCGCCGCCCGGGAAGGGTCGTCACGACGACCTGCCCCGGGCCGGCGGGGGAACTTCGCGTACGGCCTGGTCCTGGTGGCGGCCGGGCCGCAACCGGAACTTCACACGCCGGCCCCTCCTGGTGGCGCCGGTCGCCGGTCAGCTGGGCGGGGGCCTTCGCTGAGGCAATCGCCGAGCCGGCGAGCGCCGGTCGACTCTCCTGCGGGTGTTTGTGCTGCTCAGGTGGTGTCCCTGCCCGGTAGCGGCCCGCTGCGGAGCGACAGCCGACGTGAGGCGAATGTGTGGATTACTCGGATAACGCACCATCGCGAGGATCGTTCTCATACGGTGATTCACGGAGGCTGCAACCCATTTGTGGCTGATCGCGCCGTCTTGCGTGGTGCGGTCCCCGTGAGAGCAGGAAAGGGCGGAAGGCTCTGATGTCCGATGACGTAACGAGACCTGACGGTGGCCCGCCCGTGGGCACACCGATGCGAGGGCGGCGCAAACTCTGGCTGGCTGCCGGGGTGGCCGGACTGACCGGCGTCGTCGGCCTGGCGGCGCTGGGCGGCCTGGCCGCCCGCGACGACAAGTCCGGCGACTCCGAGCGACTCTCCGACGCCCAGGCGTCGGCCCCGAAGCAGAACGTCAGCGACGCTGGCAAGGCCGACGACGAGGCCGGCAAGGCCGACGACGAGGCCGGCGGCAACCCCGCCGCCGAGGGCGGGAACGCCTGGTCGGGTGGCGACTGGAGCGGCGACAAGGACCGCGGAAACGACGGTCGGGTGACGGAGGTGCCCTGCGACACCGACAAGCTGATCCAGGCGATCATCCACGCCAACCGGACCGACGGCGCGACGCTGAAACTCGCCAGGCACTGCACGTACGAGCTGACGCGCAGCGAGTACGGCAACGGCCTGCCCGTGATCAAGGAGTCGATCGTCCTCAAGGGCGAGGGCACCGCGATCGTCAGGGCGGCCGAGGCCGAGCGCTTCCGGATCCTGAACGTCGGTAGCGGCGGTCACCTGACGCTGAAGGACGTGACCGTCAAGGGCGGGCAGACCGTCGCCGCGAAGACCGTCCCGGCACCGGTCAGCTCGTTCGGGCGCACGAAGCCGACAGAGGCTGCGGCAGCCGCGGCGGAACCGGCCCGTGGACCGGCGATGGCGGCGCCCAAGGGCCCGGCCACCGCCGCCTCCGAACTGCCGGCCGCTCCGACGGCTCGTTCCGGCGAGGCAGCGACGGCCCGGCCGGACGGCACCGCGACGGCCGCGCCCACCGGCGCCGACGGAGCGGGCATCCTGGTCCAGCGGGGCGGTCGTGCCGACCTCGAGCACAGCAGGATCGTGCAGAACCACGCCGGCTGGAACGGCGGCGGCATCGCCAACTTCGGCACCACCAACCTGCGCCACACCTCGGTCGAGGAGAACAGCGCCAGCGGCTTCGGTGGCGGCATCTTCACCGTCGGGGTGCTGCGGGTCGAGGAGTCCAAGGTGTCGAAGAACAGCGCCCGGCTGGGCGGCGGCGGCATCGCCAACGGCACGACCCCGAACGGCACGACGGTGGGCGGCGGCACCGTCTGGGTGTGGAAGAGCACCATCAGCCACAACCGGACCTCGTCCATCGGCGGTGGCGTCTTCGACAACAGGGGCGACATCGTGCTCACGCAGAGCGAGATCACGGACAACACCGCCGGCACGGACGGGGGCGGGCTGGTCACCTTCAGCGACGGCAGGCTGTCCCTGGAGAAGGTCGTGGTCGCCAGGAACTACGCGGACGGAGAGGCCGGCGGCGTCGGCGTCGGCGGAGGCAGCAACGCCGTGATCGAGCACAGCGTGATCAAGGAGAACGTCGCCGCAGGCGGGGGCGGCGGGGGTCTGTACAACGAC